>CAZIWG010000083.1:0-8284 GCA_964542925.1 uncultured Granulosicoccaceae bacterium
ATCATTTTTTAGTATTCCCGGTTTAGGTAGTTACACCATTGATGCTATTCATGCGCAAGACTTTGCGATTGTTCGTGCCATGGTGTTCCTCGGTTCGGTGCTGTATATCATCGGTTTAATCCTAACCGATATTTCTTACACGCTGGTTGATCCACGAATAAGGTTGTCTTGATATGAATGCAATCGAGACCGGTCTTTCGTGGTGGCAAATTAAGCCAGATGTTCTTTGGACTGATTGGCTTATCTATGCCTTATTAATTGTTATTGCGATTTTTGTTAACCATGCTCGGCAACATGAACATCTTCGTGCCCCGTGGCAGTTAATACTCCGTCGTCGTTTGGCGATGTCATCATGTATTATTTTATTAGCCTTCGCGGTCATCGGTTTGTTGGACTCCGTGCATTTTCGGCAAGCAGTGGAACTGCGTAGTGACGACACAATACGTTATGCAAATGAATCAGTGAGTTTATTTGATCAAATTGTTTTACCATTAAAAAATAATACTGAAAAAACTTACTCTGCTCCGTTTGCTTTGCAGCTTTATGCCAAAGAAAACATTGAAGCAGACGATGGTTCAATGCGACGGGATTATCCGCGGCTTGAATATGGGGGTTCCCATTTGGGTAAGAATGTGGCAGCTCGCAATCAAGATATAAAACAGCGTGTTATCACCGCACTTTGGCAAGCCGCCTTGGTCATGTTATTTGTTATCTTTTTGTTTGCAGTATGGCGTGGAATGAAACGCAATCAAACCCTCAGTCAATCACTTCGTAGCATGTATTTAGGTCAAGGTGAAATTCCGTGGAAAACAGTGATTTGCACGTTAGCGTTTATTGTCGTATTAATGAGCTTGTCACGGCAGTTGGCGACGGTGTACCACGTTTTTGGTACGGATAAAGTTGGACAAGATGTTTATTATTTAACCTTAAAGAGTATTCGCACAGGCTTGGTAATTGGCACCTTGACGACCTTGGTGATGCTACCGTTTGCGATTATGTTGGGGATTATGGCGGGTTATTTTCGAGGCTGGATCGATGATGTTATTCAGTACATTTATACCACTTTAAGTTCTATTCCCAGTGTTTTATTGATTGTTGCTGCGGTACTCATGATTCAAGTATTGATTGATAATAATCCCGAGATGTTTTCAACCTTACAACAACGCGCTGATGTAAAATTACTTGCCTTGTGTTTTATTTTGGGTATCACAAGTTGGACAGGACTCTGTCGTTTATTACGTGGCGAATCACTGAAATTGCGTGAGGCAGATTATATTCAAGCGGCACAGGCTTTTGGTGTGAGTCATTTTAAAATTATAACACGTCATATTTTGCCGAATGTCATGCATATTGTGTTGATCTTGGTGGTACTTGATTTTAGCGGTCTAGTACTAGCAGAAGCTGTGCTGTCGTATGTTGGTGTAGGTGTTGACCCGTCAATGATCAGTTGGGGTAACATGATTAACGGTGCAAGATTGGAAATGGCACGCGAACCGATTGTGTGGTGGTCACTGATGGCAGCCTTTATTTTTATGTTGATGCTGGTATTAACAGCTAACTTATTTGCAGATGCAGTGCGTGATGCGTTTGATCCACGATTACGTAATAGTTAAATAGGATACGGTTGATGTCAGACATCTTATTAAGAATACAAAATTTACAAACCTGCTTTGATACATCGCGTGGAGTATTGCGAGCAGTCGATGGTGTAAGTTTTGATATTTGCAAAGGTGAAACATTTGCCTTATTGGGTGAGTCGGGTTGCGGAAAATCTATGATGGCTTTATCTCTGATGCAACTGGTTCCAGAACCAGCAGGTTGTATCACAGCTGGTAGCATTCATCTTGATGGTATTGATATTTTACAGAATTCAGAAGCGCAAATGCGGCAAGTGCGTGGTAATCGTATTGCGATGATTTTTCAGGAGCCTCAAACTTCCTTGAATCCTGTTCTAACGGTTGGTGATCAAATCCGTGAAACTGTTTGTCAACATACGACTTTAAGAAATAATTCAGCAAAACAGCGTGTCATTGAGTTGCTTGATGCTGTTGGTATACCTGATCCATCACGCCGTTATGGTGAATACCCTCATCAACTTTCTGGTGGAATGAAACAACGTATTATGATCGCAATTGCCTTAGCCGGTGAACCCGATTTATTGATCGCAGATGAACCAACCACTGCACTGGATGTGACGATTCAGGCTCAAGTATTAGATTTGCTGAAAAAGATTCAAGCAGAGACTGGCATGGCAATCTTACTTATTACCCATGACTTGGGTGTCGTAGCTGGCATGGCAGATCGTGTTGGCGTTATGTATGCAGGACAAATTGTTGAACTTGCCAATAGTGAGCAATTCTTTAAAACTCCGCGTCACCCTTATGCTGAAAAATTATTTGCTTCGTTGCCAGGAGACATGAAACGCGGTCAAGCCCTAGCCGTCATTAAAGGTAGTGTGCCACCCTTAACACAGACGTTCAGAGGTTGTCGTTTTGTCGATCGTTGTGATTATGCATTGGACGTTTGTCATGACACTATACCAACATGGTTAGACAGTCAGGTACGCTGTCACCGTTATGATCAACAATGGCAATCCTTGTTTGAATCGCAACCTACTCATGTAGCTAAGAACGATAAAATTAATCGTCAAGCGCCTTCTGAAGATTTACTACTACAGGTTAACGACTTAAAGGTTCATTTCCCAGTTCACCAAGGTTTGTTACGTCGTGTAACAGGATATGTTAAGGCGGTGGATGAAATTTCACTTTCTATTCGTAAGGGGCACACGCTGGCATTAGTGGGTGAGTCCGGTTGTGGTAAAACAACCGCCGGCAAAGGTTTGTTACAGTTATTACCGGTTACATCTGGTGAAGTGATTTATGAAGGCGTTGATTTGTGCGAACAAAGCGGATCAAAAATGCGCCATTTACGATCTGATTTACAGATTATTTTTCAGGATCCTTATGCATCAATGAATCCGCGTATGTTAGTCGGCGATATTATTGCAGAAGGTATGATTGCTCAAAACACGGTTAAGACTAAACAACAGCGTGGTGAGAGAACACGACAACTACTGGAACAAGTTGGGTTGTCTGCCGACAGTGTCAATCGTTACCCGCATGAATTTTCAGGTGGACAACGGCAACGTATCTGTATCGCACGTGCTTTAGCTGTTAATCCAAAGCTGATTGTTTGTGATGAACCTACTAGCGCTTTAGATGTGTCAGTACAAGCACAAATCTTGAACTTATTACAAAAACTTCAGTCTGAATTACAGTTGTCATTTCTGTTTATTACGCACAATATTTCAGTGGTTGAGTATTTGGCACATGAAGTGGCGGTGATGTATTTAGGCAGAATTGTCGAGCAGGGCAGTGTCGATGAGGTTTTACAGTCACCTAAGCATCCTTATACACAAGCATTGTTATCGGCGGTTCCTGTGATTGATGCCAAAACTAAAAAGCAAGTGATACAACTAGAGGGTGATTTACCATCACCCATGAATCCGCCTGTAGGTTGTCACTTCCATCCGCGTTGTGTGCATGTGGTAGCCGCATGTCATGATCATTACCCTGATGCAGTGAGTTTTTCTGCAACACATACAGTAAGGTGCCATCTTTATGCCAATACGTAAAATCGATACGATTATTTACAATAACGCATGGGCATCTGGGTATGCGCGATCAATAATGGATATATTAATAGAAAAGATTAACCCGTGTATTGAAAATGTACCTACCTAAGCCGCATTAGCTGCTTTGGCGGGTGACATCGACAAATAATTTTATGCGTTGACCCGGTTGTAGATATTTGTTTTTCTTGATGGTGTTCCAACGTAATAAATCAGAAATTCTAACGCGGAAGCGCGATGCAATTCTTGCCAGTGAGTCGCCACGTCGTACTACATAATTAATACGTTGCATAATGGCTTTGCTACGCGGTATAGATAAGTGGCGGGTACGGGTTTGTTTGGATAGTTGAGCCGTCTTAGTCCAGATGATTAACTTCTGCCCACGCTGAAGGATATCTCGTGGTGCCATGGCATTCCATTTAGCCAGCGATCTGACACCAACTTTATACTTGCGAGATAAATCCCAAAAGTTATCGCCGGCTTTAACAATATGGATCGTTTTATAACGTCCCGATTTTGGTGAATTCAAAATCTTCTGTTTGCGTTGGGTTTCACTTAGGCGATAAGTACGAGCACTTTTAGCTGCAACAGGAATAACTAAATTCTGACCGACTCGAATCATATTGCGGCGTAGTTTATTACTATCTTTTAATAGCGACAGGCTGATCCGATATTTATCAGCAATATGGCTAAGCGTTTCACCCGAGCGCACTTTATGATGTTTCCAGCGCATTCGTTCTGAACTAGGTAAATTGGCAAGCTTTGTTTCGAAGGCAGGGGCTTTATCTGCAGGAATAAGTAAATAGTGCGGGCCTTTTGGAGCTGTTGCCCAACGATTAAAACCAGGGTTTAGTTGGTACAACTCATCCAAGCTGATATCGGCCATCTCTGCTGCCAAGGCAAGATCGATTTGGCTCTTGGTATCAACACGATGAAAGAAAGGCTTATTTTCAAGGGAGGCAATTTTAATATTATGTTGTTCGGGCGTAGCAACGATCTTAGCTATTGCCAATAAACGTGGCACATAACTTCGAGTTTCTTTAGGCAAACGCAATGACCAGAAATCAGTTGGCTTGCCACGCTTCTTATTGCGCCGTACGGCTTTTAAAACGGTGCCTTCACCTGAGTTATAGGCAGCGAGTGCCAGCATCCAGTTACCATTAAAGATTTTGTTAAGACGTTGCAAATAATTCAGCGCAGCCTGAGTAGAGGCATACACATCACGACGACCGTCATACCACCAGTTTTGTTTTAAACCATAATGGCGACCGGTACCGGGAATAAATTGCCAAATGCCAGCTGCACGACCATGAGAATAGGCAAACGGTTGGAATGCACTTTCAACAATCGGCAGTAAGGCAATCTCACCGGGCATACCACGTTTTTCAATTTCACTAATAATGTAGTGCATGTAGGGAGCGGCACGTTGATTAACACGATCCATATACTTAGGATGGCGTGCATACCAATCTACTTCACGTTGAATACGTTTATTGTTTAAATCGGGAAGGCTGTAGTTGTGCAGTAAACGCGCCCAGACATCGGTTTCATGTTTGGGTAACACGGGTAGAACAGTTTCTGGTTTTACTTCAGCTTCAACGACTATTTCTTCAACCACGGGCGTGGCGGCGACACTGACTTCAGTGACCGGTTGTGTTGTTGCAATGGCAGCAGTGTCTTCAACGGGCTTTTGAGTTGGGTTAGTACTACAAGCAGAGAGCAGTAGGCTTAATACAAGACTACCTACTAAAATTCGGGGTGTCATGGAATGGTTTTTCCTTGCAAACAGCATTATATTCTTATGTCACACATGGTAAGTTTCTCCGCCTTAGGAATCAACCTTATTTAATAAGGTATTTAGTAGAACATGATGGCTTGCGAAGAACTGAGGGTTTTGTCACATTAAGGCACATTGACACAAACTTATGTGTAATACTTGAAAAATAAAGAGTTTTATATTGAGACAATATGCATAAGCACTCTCACAAGGCATTTAGTGACTGGTATCAAACGCCATTGGGACAATTATTGGCGCAAGCAGAGCGTCGTCAGATGGATGAGTTATTGCCTGACTTGTTTGGTTATCATTTGTTGCAAATGGGCGTGCATGGCTCAGAGGTACTTTGTCAGGCGAGCCGTATTTCACATCAGATGCGGATGGAAACAGAACCTCAGCTAAAAGCAGGGATTTACGCTCATGCTTCACGTCTACCGTATGCCAGTGAAAGTATAGATGTGTGTGTAGTGAGTCATAGTCTTGAATTTGATGAAGATCCGCATGCAATTTTACGTGAAATAGATCGCATCTTGATCCCAGAAGGGCATGTGGTGGTAATGGGTTTTAATCCTGTTAGTTTCTGGGGGCTGAGTCGTATTGTTAGGGTTTGGCGTAAACAGTTACCGTGGTCAGGGCAATTTTATCGTCGCGCCCGTGTTAAAGATTGGTTGAGTGTTTTAGGTTTTGACTGTGTGAATACCAGCGGGGTTTTTTATCGCCCACCCGTGCAACATGAGAAAGTCATGCAGAAACTTGAGTTTTTGGAAAACCACGCACCAAAGTGGATGAATTTTATTGCCGGTGTGTATGTTATTGTGGCGCGAAAAAGAACCAGCACATTAACGCCGATAGGGCCGCGTTGGCGAACAGAATCTAAAAAAATAATCAATGCTGGGTTAGAACCCAGCACAAGAGGAATACATAGTGACCGAACAAGTTGAAATTTTTACTGATGGTGCCTGCCGTGGCAACCCCGGACCTGGTGGCTGGGGTGTATTGCTACGTTTTAATGGCACTGAAAAAAAATTGAAAGGCAGTGCAGCGGATACAACCAATAACCGTATGGAACTCATGGCAGCGATTAGTGGACTGGAAGCACTTACCGAACCTTGTAAGGTAAAACTGACCACTGATTCAAAATACGTGTTGCAAGGTCTAACTGAATGGCTACCAAACTGGAAAAAACGTAACTGGCAAACGGCTGCGAAAAAACCTGTGAAGAATGTCGATCTATGGCAACGCCTGGATGCTGCCGCGCAAGTGCATGAGATTGATTGGCATTGGGTGAAAGGGCATAGCGGACATCATGAAAATGAAATGGTCGATCAATTGGCTAACGATGCCGTTGATGAAATGCTAGGGAATTAATAAAGGCTAGTGAATTAAAGAGTGATAATTTATGATGACCAGTAACATTTATCAATTACGCTTAGTCACTAAAAAATTATGCGACAAATAGTCCTCGATACTGAAACTACCGGTTTAGACCATAACGACGAGCACCGCATTATTGAAATCGGTTGTGTCGAAATGGTTAACCGCCGTCTTACCGGTAATGACTTTCACCAATACTTGCAGCCCGATCGGGATATTGATGTGGGCGCGATGGAAGTGCATGGCATTAGCAATGAAAGCCTGCTCGATAAACCACGTTTTAAAGAGATTGTGAATGATCTGGTCGATTACTTAAAGGATGCAGAATTAATTATTCATAATGCACCGTTTGATGTTGGTTTCCTCGACATGGAACTCAAACGTTGCAAGAGTAAAGACACTATCGCGTCACTCTCTACAGTGATTGATAGTTTGGTCATGGCGAGGCAAAAACATCCCGGTCAGAAAAACACCCTTGATGCACTTTGTAAACGTTATGACGTAGATAACTCACAACGCGATTTACATGGCGCGTTACTCGATGCGCAAATTTTAGCAGATGTGTATTTAGCCATGACCGGTGGTCAGGGCGCATTGATGTTAGATAGCTCGGTTGATGCCAGTGGCATGCCATCGGAAGAAAAAATTCGTCGTTTAGCGAGCGATCGACCCGCATTAAAAGTGATTATGCCAACAGAAGAAGAACAGGCTTTACATGAAACCCGACTTGATGCGGTTGATAAGGGTTGCGAAGACGGGGCAGTTTGGCGACGAAGTTAAAGGTCGCTGTTCGTATTGTTTTCCTGTCATTGCGAGCACGCGAAGCAATCTCTTTTTAAGACCTGTTAATCTTGTTAATCCGGTCCAAAATAAAAGCCCGCTAAAAAGGCGGGCTCAAATATCTTCGTATCTCAGGTAAATTTACCCGTTGGCTTTTTCCTGCTCAGCAACTTGCTTACGTACTTCTTCCATATCCAGTTCTTTCACTTTACCAATAATTTCAGTCAGCGCCGCTTCTGGCATCGCACCTGGTTGTGAGAAAACAATAATATTTTCACGAAAAATCATCAGGGTGGGAATTGAACGAATTTGAAAGCTCTGACCCAGTTCCTGTTCTTCTTCGGTATTGATCTTGGCAAAAGTGACATCCGGATTATCAGTCGCCACTTTTTCAAAAACCGGCGCAAAGCCTTTACATGGCCCACACCAAGGTGCCCAGAAATCCAGTACAACGATATCGTTGTCATCAAGAGTGGACTGTATGGTGTCCTTGGTTAAATCGACTGGCATGTTCATATCCTCGTTAAAATATCAGTGTTCACTAATATAAGGATAATATCTAAGAATACAAGACTATGTTAGTCAATTTTATTGTCTGGATTGCCCCACTATGACAAAGGGTGCCCAGAATATAGGGTGTTCAAAGCCTTTCTTATCCATCAGCGTGAGCATTGACTGGCGTAATGCCGATGGCCGAAGGCAGACATAACAAGAAAAATAAG
>CAZIWG010000084.1:0-7574 GCA_964542925.1 uncultured Granulosicoccaceae bacterium
GCATCAATGGTGTAACTACCTAAACCGGGGATACTAAAAAATGATTCTGTTAACAAGCTGCCCATAAAGAGCAAAGGAATAACTACAACCACACCCGTTAAAATAGGAATCATGGCATTTTTTAAGACATGGCGGAATAAGACATTTAACTCAGACAAACCTTTGGCACGTGCTGTGCGCACGTAGTCTTTATTAATTTCTTCAAGAAAAATAGTGCGATACCAACGTGTTCCTGAACCGATACCACTAATAACAGCAATCGCTATCGGTAATATCAAAAATTTAAAACCTGCCATCCCCTCGATATAACCTGAAATAGGAACCAAGTGCCAAAGCTTACTCATAACAAATTGGCCAAAAATAATGTAAAACAAGGCTGAAATTGAAATGAGAAAAATACCCGCAATCACACCACTAATATCAATGTAAGTACCCCTGAAAAAGGCTAATAACATTGCAAGAGTAATATTAACTAACAACCCAACCAGTAAACTCGGTATCGCAATCGCTAAACTAGGCCACATGCGCTGCTGAATATCATGACTAATATCTCGCCCTTCATCTGACGACCCGAAATCAAATATAAACAATCTTACTGATTTATCATAAAAGATAGTATCGGTAAAAAATTCCATGCCTTGTTTTTTTTCGTTATATAAAAGCGGCTTGTCATATCCATGATTGACTTTCCACTTTTCAATGGCTGCCGGAGTGACATTTTTTACTCCTAATTGCATTCGTGCAATATTATCTGGCGTATTTACGACAAAGAACAAAGTAAATGTAATTAAATTCACACCAATTAAAATCGGTATCGTATACATGAGTCGACGTAAAATATAAGCAAGCATTAGTGTTTGCCACCTTGACTATGCTCTTTGCGTAGATAGCCAATCAATGCAGGTAAAACAATAATAAAGAATAAGATCACTGCCGTGTACAATGGCCAAATAACTGGCTTATTCCATGCATCCCGTTTCTCGGCTCGTTTTACTGTATCAATACGTTTGTATTTCAAGGTATTGTTAGCCATTAAGTTAAGCTTCGTGTTGATGTACCAAGCATGTTGCAAGCTAAATGATTTTGGATGAAAACCCCATAACCAAGGGCTATCTTGTCGCGCTACTTCAACCATTTTATTTATAAGTGCTAAGCGTTCTGGACTATTATCCATATTTTTCATGATATCAAACAACTTATCAAACTCAGGGTTACTGTAGTTGGCGGCATTCTCACCATTCTTACCCACTTTGGCGTTTGGTCCATAAAGTAAGAACATAAAGTTTTCAGGATCAGGATAATCGGCATTCCAGCCCCATTGAAAAATTTGAGCTGAACCATTCGACATTTTATCTTGAAAGCGATTGTAATCAGTGCTTCGAATATTGAGTTCAATATTTAACTTCGCGAACTGCTTTCGCCACCAATCTAATTGTGATTTAGCATCGGGACCTTTTGAGGCCGTATCAAGATTAAGTATCAATCGGTCACCAGTTTCCTTATCCAAACCATTGGGATAACCCGCCTCCGCTAATAATTGCGTTGCTTCATCCAAACCTTTACGTTGTGGTCGCCCATTCTTCCAGTTATAAACATAATGATTAATACCTTGCTCACCTTCGCGATAACCATAAAGCCCGGGAGGGAGAGGCCCTTGTGCAGCAATACCGCGACCATTGAGAAAAATTGAAATATACTCTTCGTAGTCAACCGCGATGGCAATAGCTCGACGTAGTTTTTTTGCCCGTTCTGAAAAACCACCAATCACCGAATCCCGCATATTAAAGCCAGTGTAATAACTGGATGTTTGCACAGCAGTTAACAAGCTGATACCTTTTTTTTCCATGGCTTCAGTTAATGTCGCATCACCTTGTGTCGTCATGCTCACGGCTTGATCAAAACTGTCTGAGCTAATACCTGAACTATCGTAATAGCCTTGCAGAAATTTATTCCAATACGGAATGCCTTCACGCTCAAGACTGAAAATTATTTTATCTATAAAGGGTAATGGTTTACCCGCATCAACCAACAAGCCTTTTTCGCTATCACCCTCCTCTCCTTCGCTTGGATAATATTCTCCTTGATAATTAGGGTTACGCTCCATCACCATTTGTAAATTAGGATTATTCACCGTCAACATGTAAGGTCCTGAACCAATCGGGTACCAATCCAGACTAATGTTTTTATCAACTAAGCCTGCTTGAGCATAAAACTGTTCTGCTTCAAACGGCATCGGTGAGAAAAATGGTAAGTTCAGCCAATAAATAAGCTGTGGGTATTTACCCTTTATTTTTATTTGGTAGGTGTAGCGATCAACCGCCTTAACTCCCTCTAAATCAAACTCTCGTAAATCAAGATAGAGGGCTTCATCTGTTCTTTGTTCTTTTTTAAGTTTTTCAGCTGCAGCATCAAGTTGTTTTGCCAACTCCGGTAAACCCACAATATAATCTGACATGATTCCCAAAATAGGTGACTGCAACAATGGGTGTGCAAGACGTTTAATTTGATAAACATAATCATCTGCAATTAATTCACGACTGTCTGTTTTATCAAAGTCTGCCAGGGTATAAATGTTTTCTAATTGTTGCGTCGTTAAATCGTGATATCGGTATTCACCTTGCGCATTTTTAGCAAACGCAGGATGTGGCTGGTATTTAATACCTGAACGAATTTTAATGGTGTATTCACTAAAAGCGATCTGACTAACATCTACATCACTTGCCAGCTCTGCGCCTTGCTCATCAAGATAGCGAACGCTTGGCATTTCAGCGGCTGCAAACGGAATTAATGTATAGGGGCGCTTCAGATAATGGTACTGCAAGGGTGGCATGTAAATATTAGCAATGAATTGATATTCATTAGAGCTATACGACCGTGCGGGATCCAGATGTTTGGGCCGCTTATCAAACGAAGCATAAAACGTATTAGCCAGTCGGTCAGCATTTGGATAGGGATTGTTCCAATTACCGTCGCCACAGGACGCAAGTAACAAAACACTCATGAAAAAAAATATTCGCCGGACCATTTCTATTATTATTCCGTAACTCTCATTGTTATCGACAACACGCCGATTTAGCCTCATTTAAGGCTTCACCTTATGGACATTTTTGGGTACTGTAACGTTCCTTATGCTACACGCTCGCAATGACTGAATAAAGGTAATGATATGGGATTTTTAGAAGGTAAACGCGCACTTATCGTTGGCTGTGCCAGCAATCGTTCAATTGCATGGGGAATTGCCAAAGCCATGCATAGCCAAGGTGCCGAACTGGCTTTTACCTACCAAACAGAGAAACTACAGAGTCGGGTAGAAAAAATGGCGACCGAGCTTAATTCTGACATTTGCTTACCTTGTGATGTCAGTAGTGATGAGCAAATTGAGAAACTCTTTGAAGATTTAGACAATTTTTGGGATTACCTCGATATTATCGTCCATTCTGTCGCATTTGCGCCTAAAAGTGAGTTAGAGGGCAGTTATCTAGACGCGGTGACACGTGCAGGTTTCAATACCGCACATGAAATTAGTTCTTATAGCTTTGCAGCACTCGCCAAAGCAGGTCGTAATATGATGGAAGGACGCGATGGCTCGCTACTGACCCTTAGTTATCTGGGTGCTGAACGAGCAATCCCTAATTACAACGTCATGGGACTAGCCAAAGCCAGCTTGGAAGCCAATGTGCGTTATATGGCTCGCGACCTGGGTCCAGACGGAATTCGTGTTAATGCCATTTCTGCGGGTCCCATTCGCACACTAGCAGCATCCGGTATTAGCGGTTTCCGTAGTATGTTGAGTCGCTTTGCGGCAACCGCCCCACTACGCCGTAATGTAACGATTGATGAAGTAGGTAATGTCGGTGCATTTTTGTGTTCTGATCTCGCATCGGGTGTGACCGGTGAAATTACCTATGTTGATGCGGGTTATAATACTGTAGGAATGGATTTTGCGGAGCCACCCAAAGAAGATTGATACCTAATTAAATTGTCATTGCGAATGCAGTGAAGCAATCTCTAAGTAATTTGCATGTATTTAAGAGGTTGCTTCATCGCTTTGCTTCTCGCAATGACATCAACTTTTCATAAAATTAGTTTTTAAGCTCAGCCTTTATAGTTAGCTGCTCAACGTTCTAGCAAAATCCCTTCTTCACCTTCAAGCTTACCAATCGTCACCGCACCACAAGAATCACTGAATACATTGACCGCTGTACGGCACATATCCAATAAACGATCGACGACGAAAATTAAAGCGATACCTTCTGCAGGTAAGCCCATGTAACCGAGGATGATGGTAATCGCGACTAAGCTGGCTGATGGGATACCGGCAACACCGATAGACGTTAATAATGCCAACAGTACAATCACAAATTGCTGGGTGAAACTTAAATCTAAACCATACGCCTGTGCAATAAACATCGCCGCGACACATTCATACAAAGCAGTGCCATCCATATTCACCGTTGAACCTAGCGGCAATACAAAACTACTAGTGCGATTTGATACGCCAGCATTTTTTTCTACACATTCGATAGTAAGTGGTAAGGTTGCAGAAGAAGACGCCGTTGAAAAAGCCGTTAACAATGCCGGCGCCATAGCTCGATAGTGACGCAAAGGGTTAACACCTGCGACAAAACGCAAAATCAGTGGCATCACCACAAAAGCATGTATCGACAAGGCAAGAATAACACTGAAGAAGAACATGCCCAGTGTTTCCATTAAGGTCATAAATTGACCCGCACCGGTATCCGCTACCACGGCTGCCACTAAACCAAATACACCCACAGGCGCAAATTTCATAATCAATAAAGTAATGCGTAACATCACCTCATAAAGCCCTTGCCAGAAATTAAATTGGCTCTCCGCATACGGCTCTTTGATGCGCGCCATAAAGTAACCAAATAGCAAGCTAAAAAAGATCAGCCCTAACATTTGCCCGTCTGCTGCGGCTTCAATAATATTAGGTGGAATCATGCGGATAAAGACTTCAACCACATCACTGGTACCACGCCCTTCGACTTTAGCTGTAATGGCAGAGACATCAGCGGTAAGATTAATTTGATCTTTAACTGGTTCACCATCAACAATACCTGGCTGTATCGCATTGACGACCATCAAACCGACTGTGACAGAAATTAACGTAGTCGCAAGGTAATAAAGTAAAGTCTTACTGCCTAAACGCGCAAAGCCACCCGAACTACCTATGCCCGCTACACCTACGATAATCGATGACACCACCAATGGCACAATGATCATTTTTAACGCATTAAGGAATAATGTACCGATAAATTTATAGGCAGGATAGAGCCCAAAACTAAGTACAGCACTATCGTATTGCAGTGAGCTAGCCAGTCCAAAGACAACCGCCAAACCTAATGCAATAACAATTTGCCAATGCAGTTTCATAAATTACGGTGCTGTATCTGTATTTTTGCTCATAGTAATCACTACATCACCTGTTTGACGTAAGTCTGAGCGCAATGCTGTCATATCACGCTGAGCAAACAACTCAGTCAGCTTCGTTCTTGCTGCTTTACGTTCATCATCACTATACTGGCTCGCATCTGCATCCTTTACACTTTCTAATGCAATAATACTAATGTCACCACTAACACGATCCACGCTATGAAAAACAGGTTTATCTCCAACAGGACGTTGTAGCTTAAATAAGGCATCAACAATTTCATGAGGCACTTTCTTATCTGCTCGAGTAATCGTGCTTGTTTTACTCAATTCTGCATTTTCCAATACTGCCAAATCGGCCAATGAGCTGTAGTCAGATAATTTTTGCATGAGTTCCGAAGCTTTTTCTTTTACTTTAATGCGACCACTGTTACTCAGTAAACTTTTAATAATAACATCATTCACTTCTGATAAAGGCTTTGGCGCTGCTGCTTGATAGTCTTTAACACGTAATACAATGACTTGTTCATTAGGTAATTCAATCGGTTCACTATTATTACCGGCAAGCACATCTGCACTAAAGGCTGCCGAAATAACCGCTGGATTAGCAAACAAGCCTTTTCCACCTCGACGCGTAAAGCTCTCGCTAGTTTTAATCTCTAAACCCAATTCTGTTTTTACGGGTTCTAATGTGTCAGGTTGCTCATAACTAATATTGCTTAACAACTGAAACTGTTCGCCAAAACGACGCTCTGCAGCATTGTTACGAAATTCTTTTTCTATATCTGCTTTTACTTCCTCAAAACTACGCGTACGAAGTTTTTTATTATCAACCTTTAACAGGATATGACTTACATCACGTTGTGTACCTTGAATACGATTGAGTTTAATAATGTGTACACCGAACGAGGATTGAACCGGTTTACTGACTTCACCTTCTTTCAACGAAAATGCCAGTTCGGTAAACGCAGGTTCCATTTCAAAACCGGTGATCAAACCAATCTTGCCACCATTTTTAGCTGAAGCGGTGTCGGTAGAAAACTCTTTTGCCAATGCCGCGAAATCTTCACCGGCTTTGATACGTTCACGAATTTCATTCAATGTTTTAAACTGACTACTTGTATCAACAACCGCATAATCAGCTTTGCGCTCTTCATAAAAATCACGCAATGTTTGTTCATCAGCAACCGCTTGTTCCGACAAATCTGCCGCTGATAAAAGAACATAATCAAGCGATATTTTTTCTTCTGTCATAAAACGATCAATATTTTGATCGTAATAAGATTTAATCATGTCATCGTTAATATTGGCTTCATGTTGATAATCCTTAGCCTTTAAGGTCATAACACTAAAGCTACGCTGCTGGTTTTCTA
This sequence comes from uncultured Granulosicoccaceae bacterium, assembly GCA_964542925.1. Classification (GTDB taxonomy): domain Bacteria; phylum Pseudomonadota; class Gammaproteobacteria; order AKS1; family AKS1; genus Sulfuriflexus. The sequence goes on from CAZIWG010000084.1 coordinate 6,768, forward strand.
AACCTAACCATGCATCAACCTGTGCATCAGTAACAAATGCTGTATTACTCAATCCAGTAGTAAACTGCGCAGTAATTTCATCTTGTTTAAGACGATTTTTAAAAATATCGTTATTCATCCCCTGAAGTCGCAATCTCTGCTTATAAGTTTCTTTATCAAACTTACCGTCTTTTTGGAAAACAGGCACCTGAACAATAATATTATTAATTTGCTCGTCACCCACATTAAAGCCGGCCTTAATCGCTGCAAATGTCAGTAAACGTGATTGCACCATGCCTTCTAAGACACGCTGACGCATCACATCTTCATTGAATAACTGTTTAAACAAAGGATGATTAATATCATTACCTAATGCCTGCAATAGTTGCTGGCGTTGTTGATCACGGTAGGAACGGTACTGATTTTCAAATTCACGTTCACTGATAGTAATGCCATTAACTTCGGCTACATCCGAGCTGCCAGGATTACCGACATACCCTTGAATACCAAATAAGGCAAAAACGACAACAAGAAAACTAACAATGATCCACGCAATCCAACTTTGGGCGCGGTCACGAATGGCCTGCATCATGAAACTGTACTCTAGTTATTATGTAATAGACGTATTATGCGGGCTGAGGGCAGAAAAAACAAAGGGCGTACCCATTAAGGTACACCCTTCGTCGCCGTAATGGCGGAGCGGACGGGATTCGAACCCGCGACCACCGGCGTGACAGGCCGGTATTCTAACCAGCTGAACTACCGCTCCAGCGCTTGGTGGGTGCTGAGGGGATCGAACCCCCGACATTCGCCTTGTAAGGGCGACGC
>CAZIWG010000085.1:0-7566 GCA_964542925.1 uncultured Granulosicoccaceae bacterium
GCGGCTCTTTGCGCCGTCCAAGCATGGCGGTTTTTTGCCATGCGGTTTGAATGATTTGTTATATGCCGTCTTATTCATTTACTGAAAGATTAAGAGTCTCTGATATCCATTCATTAAGACTTTTATCCGAAGCCGTTGCTCGCGCAGCTATTTCACGGTGTAATCTGGATGGAATTCTAAGATTAAACCTCCCCGAATAATTTTTAATAGGTTCTATATTTTGTTCTTCACAGACTTCAAGAAAAACCTTTAATGAATTTTTAAATTCCCTTCTAAGGCTAGCGGGGTTTTTTCCATAAAAATCAGCGCTTCCATTTAGTCCAAGGATTTCCCCTCGGAACTGATCAAGCTCTGGATCATATTCAATTTTTGCCTTGTAACCGTCAATTTCCATTACATTCATGGTTTCACCTCATATAGTTCTAACCACTTGCGAACACTCGCTACTGCTCCTTTATCCGTGCTTGGTGATGGGTGCGGCCTATGAAATACACGAACTTCATCAAAAAGCACAATCGCTACCCGCGATCCTACTCTTTCTGACACATCCGCACCCAGTGCTACAAACAAAGCTTCGATATCCGTCCATGGGATGTTGCCACTAGTTGGTCTTTTGTAAATTAGCTCTAATGTTTTCTGATGCTTACGCTTCATGCTTAAATAGTACTACATTATGGTACTATGTCAACCATTAGAACAAGGCATATAACTATAATATAGGGGGCATAAACGCCATGTAACACGCCCCAATTTTGTGATTTATGGTATTTTGAAAATACAATTCCATTGTATTCATTCTGTTAGCCTTCAATCTTCCATAAAATCTTAGGTGTGATACTAGGCGTTTCTGCCTTAAATGAGATATTTGTTGTTGTTTCAATCACTTACTTTTACGACTTTACTCTCTCAGCCTTTATTAGGTCAAGAAAACAATCTTTCTTGCCTTTACTGGTTTATAAAATTGTCATGTAACTGACTCATCGTACTCATATTCCTGACATCTTGTTGTTTCAGAATCCCTCACAACAAAAAGATAAAGAGATTAATAAACATGAATGTAGGTACTCAGAAAGATCAGCGCGGTAATTTAATTTATTCGCTTTGTAAAATTGATTGGTTAATTGCGCATGCGAAGAAACCTAAAAGTCTTTATTCCCGCGCGCAAGTAGAAATTTTTTCTTTGTTACGTGAAACATTTGTCAACAATCTTAAAGAACACGATGCTAACGATAATCAGCATCGTCATTATTGTTAATAGTAAGGAGCACTGTTATGGCTAATGCTGATAAATTTTTAGATGATTACGATGATATGGATGATAACGATCTTTATGCGACAAAAATTTCTAATAAGCCGATGGTTCACAATAAAAAATTTAGAGCACGTAGAAAGATAGAAGAATTACGTGAGAATAAACGCTTACAGCAACAAATTGACTCTTATTGCTACGATTAAGCCAAACAGGCTTTTAACACCTGAAGAAATGCATTATTTTCTTCCGGTGTACTAACGGTAACGCGCAGGCAATTTGCTAATGCGCCACCGGTAGGGTCGAGGTTCTTGATCAGGATATTGTGCTGCTTCAGGCAAGCAAAGATGTCACTGGCATTATCGAGTCTGAATAAAATAAAGTTGGCGGCACTGTTGAAGGCTTCAACGCCGTTTATTTCATTCAGTGACTGCATCAGGTCTGTGCGTGCGGCACGAAGTTTAGCGGCTTGATCATCAAGCACATCAACGTGTTCTAAGGCGAATTTGGCACTGAGTTGAGTAAGTATGTTGATGTTATAGGGCATGCGAACTTTATCAAATTCATTTAACCATGCGGCTGAACCTGCTAAATAACCTAGGCGTAACCCTGCCAGCCCTGATTTAGATACAGTACGCATAACAACAAGGTTTTCGTAGTCGGCCAGCTTATCCATGAAACTGACCTGCGCAAAGCTGGTGTAGGCTTCATCGACCACTACCAAGCCCGGTGCTGTTTCAATAATTTCAATAACGTCAGCTTCATCAAACAAATTACCGGTTGGGTTATTCGGCCATGCCAAAAATATAACCGCGGGTTGTTGTTCTTTAATTGCCATGCGCATGGCTGGCATGTCGAGACTAAAATTACTGGCAAGTGGTACACCAGCATAATCAACATTACAAAATGTCGCGATCATGCGATACATCACAAAGGTAGGTTCTGATGCCATGACCACGGCACCTGATTTAGCCAGTGCCATAATAATAATTTGAATGATCTCGTCTGAGCCATTACCAAGCAATAATTCCATATTGTCTGGAATCTGCATCGCTTTACGTAATTGTTGCTTGAGTTCTTGTGCTGAAGGATCAGGGTAACGATTAAGATCAGCGCCCTTCAATACTGTTAGCCATTGTTCTACCAACTCTGGCGGAAACTGGTACGGGTTTTCCATGGCATCCAGCTTGGTAGCATTACCGGGATTTGGCACATGGTAAGCCGAGAGTGCGCGGACCTCGTCTCGAACTAGTTTTTTTATGTAGGGGTTGTCAGTCATCGTGTTTTTAAACAGGATTATTTTTTAATTCGATATTCCGCTGAACGACCATGCGCAGTTAAGCCTTCGCCGTGCGCGAGCACCGAGGCTGTTTTACCCAGTTTAGATGCGCCATCTTCCGAGCACATAATCAGGCTAGAGCGTTTCTGGAAATCATACACGCCTAATGGTGAACTAAAGCGTGCAGTGCGCGATGTGGGTAGTACGTGGTTGGGACCGGCACAGTAATCGCCCAGTGCTTCTGCTGTGTAACGCCCCATAAAAATCGCACCGGCATGACGAATTTGCTTTGCCATTGTCATTGGATCTTCAACCGATAATTCAAGATGTTCAGGGGCAATATGATTCGCCACTGACACTGCTTCATCCATGTCTTTTACTTGAATCAAGGCACCGCGATCTTTGATCGAGGTGTTTATAATTTCATCACGTGGCATTTCTTTAACTAACTTTGTCATACTCGCGGATACTTTATCCAGATAGTCTGCATCAGGACAAAGTAAAATCGATTGCGCGTCTTCATCGTGTTCGGCTTGCGAGAACATGTCCATCGCGATCCAATCAGGATCAGTTTTACCATCACACACCACTAGAATTTCGGATGGTCCGGCGATCATGTCGATACCGACAGTACCAAACACCATGCGTTTAGCTGTAGCGACAAAGATGTTTCCAGGCCCGACAATTTTATCCACTGGCGGCACGCTGTCTGTGCCATAAGCGAGTGCGGCAACGGCTTGTGCTCCGCCAATCGCAAAGACTTTATCGACACCGGCGATGTGCGCAGCGGCAAATACGAGTTCATTAATCACACCATCAGGCGTTGGAACAACCATGACTAATTCTTCGACACCCGCTACTTTAGCTGGGATCGCATTCATTAATACTGATGAAGGATAAGCTGCCTTACCACCTGGCACATACAAGCCAACACGATCTAAAGCGGTAACTTGTTGTCCTAATAACGTTCCGTATTCATCTTTGTATGACCACGACTGCATTTTTTGTTTGTCGTGATATTCACGTACACGCTTAGCCGCTGTTTCCAATGCCTCACGTTGTTCTGGTTCAATAATGTCGTAAGCTTTCTTAAGACGATCCGCATCAATAGTAAGATCCGCCATTGAGCTGACATCAAGCCGATCAAATTTTTTGGTGTATTCCAATACGGCTTCATCGCCACGACGGCGTACGTCGGCAAGAATACCTTTGACCGTATTAAAGACCGCATCGTCAGAAACAGATTCCCACGCAAGCAACTCATCCAGTTGTGACTGGAAACCAGCATCAGATGAGTTAAGACGTTTAATATCCATGCCCTTAACCTTTCACTGCATCACTGATTTGGCTAATGATTTTCTTAATGCGATCGTGTTTCATTTTCATGGAGGCTTTATTCACAATCAGTCGTGAGCTAATGTCACAAACATGATCGGTCGCTTCAAGACCGTTGGCTATTAATGTATTGCCGGTATCAACCAAATCGACAATACAATCAGACAAACTCACCATGGGTGCAAGTTCCATCGAACCATAAAGCTTGATAATTTCAACTTGGATACCGCGCTTGGTAAAATACTGCTTGGTTGTGTTCACGTACTTAGTCGCAACGCGTAAACGACCTTTAGTATTTAAAAAATCCTGCCCTTTAGGCCCTGCAACCATCAATTTGCAAGGGCTGATTTTTAAATCTAAGGGTTCGTAAAGTTCACTGCCATCGTATTCCATCAAGGTATCTTTACCGGTAATACCTAAATCAGCGGCACCATAATTCACAAACACAGGCACATCGGTGGCACGAATAATGACCAATTTCACATCGGGATCATTGGTATCCAGAATCAATTTTCGGCATTTATCAGGATCATCAATCGGCGTAATACCGGCGTGCGCTAACAATGGCAGCGCTTCCTTGTAGATACGACCTTTTGATACCGCAATGCTTATTGTGTTGTTACTCATACTTATTTCCCGTCACCTTTTATCGCGACTAATGCTAATCTGGCACGCGCCTGATCACGCCACCTAATGAGGCTAACTTTTCTTCAATACAATCATAACCACGGTCGATATGATAAATCCGATCTACCACAGTGTCGCCTTCTGCAATTAAACCTGCGAGCACTAAACTTGCTGAGGCACGTAAGTCAGTCGCCATCACGGGGGCACCGGTTAGCTTTTCAATACCAGTACAAATTGCCGTATTGCCTTCCAGTTTAATATTCGCACCCATACGTTGCAGCTCTGAAATATGCATAAAACGATTTTCAAATACGGTTTCAGTAATCGTACCTGTGCCTTCTGCAATCGCGTTCATCGCTGTGAACTGTGCTTGCATATCGGTCGGAAAAGCCGGGTACGGAGCAGTATGAATATCAACGGCCTTAGGTCGTTTGCCATGCATATCTAGGCTAATCCAGTCTTCACCTGTTTCAATTTCAGCGCCAGCTTCTCGTAATTTTGCCAACACCGCATCGAGAATATCTGGACGCGTGTCTTTGACTTTAATCTTGCCGCAACTAATTGCTGCCGCAACCAAGTAAGTACCCGTTTCAATACGGTCTGGTAGTACGTCGTAAACCGTGCCGTGTAATTTCTCAACACCTTCGATCGTAATCGTATCGGTTCCTGCGCCTTCAATCTTTGCGCCCATACTAATCAGGCATAATGCTAAATCCACCACTTCTGGTTCACGCGCTGCATTTTCAATAACCGTAATGCCATCCGCTAAGGTGGCTGCCATCATTAAGTTTTCAGTACCCGTCACGGTCACGATATCCATCACCAAACGTGCCCCTTTAAGGCGATCCGCTTTAGCTTTGATATACCCGTTCTCAACTTTGATATCTGCACCCATTGCTTCAAGGCCTTTGATGTGCAAGTTCACGGGACGAGAACCAATCGCACAACCACCCGGCAATGACACTTCAGCTTCACCAAATTTCGCTAACAATGGCCCTAGCACCAAAATAGAAGAACGCATAGTTTTAACGAGTTCGTAAGGTGCGTAATAATTTTTAATTACCGAGGCATTAATTTCGATATTAAGTTTTTCGTCCACCACAAACTCAATGCCCATGTGCCCGAGCAATTCCAAAGTGGTCGTAATATCATGCAAGTGCGGCACATTACGTACCGTAACAATCTCATCAGACAACATCGCCGCAGCAAGAATTGGCAAGGCCGCATTTTTCGCGCCCGCAATTCGTATCTCACCGCTGAGTTGCCCACCACCTGTAATAATCAATTTATCCATTATTTTTTTGCTCTAATACTAGAAAAAAAACAAAGCCACCATAAGCGGTGGCCTAATAACGCTGCGCCCCACAAACTTCAGGATACTTGCAGCTTACTGGCCTTTTCCCAGTCCGCTGGCGTATAGGCTTTTATGCTCAGCGCATGAATCTCGCCCGAGGTAATTCTATCTCCCAGTGTCGCATAAACGGTACGTTGTTTATTCAGCAAAGACATGCCATCAAAGATTTCACCGACCACAATCGCGTCGAAATGACTGCCATCACCGGTAACTTGGGCTTCACAATTCTCTAACCCTGCTTCGATTAGTTCTTTAATTACATCGGGTTCCATACTCAGTTCTGCCTATCTGGTCATTCAAAGGCGGACTATTCTATAGAAAAAAGTGGGGGAAGGCTAAAAAACAGGGGGATTTAGCCCCTTGCGAGCGGTAAAATCGCATCTAGGCTGCTAGCACGGACAATCGCCAGCATTTGCTGAGGCATATTGAAGTAACTAATAGGTTTATTGTGGCTACGAGCAAAACGCATCCAGTCTATTAATAGCGCTACTCCTGCACTATCACTACGCTCAATCGCTGATAAATCCAGCATTAAAGACGGTGCTTCTTTAAACAAATCCAGCCCCTGACGCCAAATCACAGGCACCGTTTTAAAGCTCAACGTACCTGAGAGAATAAAACAGCCATCCTCACGACGTTTCAACAAGACATTAGATTTATCATCGGCGTGCATTATTTGGTATCCCCGCCACCTTCTGCCTGACTGTATAGGAACTGTCCTATTACCTGCTCCAACACGATAGCAGATTGGGTTAAGCGTACTTCGCCCCCTTGCTGCAAATATTTTTCATCACCACCTGGCTCTAAAGCAACATATTGTTCACCTAATAAACCTGCTGTAAAAATACTTGCGGAGGTGTCTGTTGGTAAGGTGTTGTAATCAGATGAAATATTCATACTCACTACTGCCTCATAAGTTGTGTTATCAAAACCAATATTTGAAATTCGACCCACTCGAACACCTGCGACCGTCACCGGTGAACGCACTTTCAGCCCACCAATATTTTCAAAGCGTGCCGTAATCACATAGCCGCCATCACCTGAAAAAGCACTTAGGTTACTCACCTTCATCGCCAACATAAACAATGCCGCCACACCTAATGCCACGAACAAACCAACTATAATTTCAACCGTCTTAGAATTGTGCATCACACACCTCGTCCCTAAATATTTCCAAACATCAATGCTGTTAAAACAAAATCTAAACTGAGTATTGCCAAGGCGCTATGCACAACGGTGCGTGTTGTTGCTCTGCTCACACCTTCTGAGGTTGGCACACAATCATAGCCTTCAAATACTGCAATCCACGTTACAACAAACCCAAATACTATACTTTTAATCACACCATTCATGATGTCTTCATTAAAATCGACTTTCGCCTGCATTTGCGACCAAAACGCACCGTCATCAACGCCTAATAAACCCACACCAACGAAATAACCACCAATCACACCGATGGCACTAAAAATAGTCGCTAGCAACGGCAAGGAAATAAACCCAGCAAGAAAACGCGGTGCAATAACACGTTTAATAGGATCCACTGCCATCATTTCCATACCCGAAAGCTGCTCGGTACTTTTCATTAAACCTATTTCAGCTGTTAACGCAGATCCTGCTCGTCCAGCGAATAATAAACCCGCCACAACTGGGCCCAATTCACGCACCAACGACAGCGCCACGACAACACCCAATGATTGTTCTGCACCAAAATCAACTAAGGTG
>CAZIWG010000086.1:0-6962 GCA_964542925.1 uncultured Granulosicoccaceae bacterium
AGTGTGTATACGTTTATAGCGTATCAAGGGTTCGAATCCCTTCTTCTCCGCCAAAAAAAACAAACCGCCAATTAGGCGGTTTTGTTACTTCATCGCTGCTCGTTGTGCTTCGATCGCCTTGCCCACCAGCTGTATCAAAACCTTAAAACGTTTATAGGTCATTTCATCGAGATGACAATCTTCAGTATGGCGATCGGCATAAAACAAACCGATCGGTTTACCATCAACAAATACAGAACCCGCATAAAATGAATCTGTACGAATAATCTCTTTGAATTTATCAGGAACCAACTTCAGATATTTATCTTTATTTCCGTCATTCAACCAAATACTTTGTGCTTTTTTCATGACGTGGGTAAATAAATTAACAGGAACAAGCATTATCTTGAATTGATTAAATTCAGGATCATTATCCGTTCCTGTCATATATCTTGCTTTAAGTTCATCATGTTCAACGCCTTCGAGCATGGCAAAAACTACTCTGTTTAAACCTAAGCCATCATGCATAGCTCTCATTGCTAATATCATTAACGTGCCTAAATCAATCAATGAAGCAGCAGAACGTATGTTCTCAATCAAGTCATTGTAGACTTCTAATTGAGGCATTAAACAAAAATGATGTGGTGCTTCTTCTATCTCTTCGGCAATGATTGGGTTGCCATCGTTATCTAATTCAAATTCTGGAATTCTTGGTAGTAACGCAGCGGCAGGAGTAACTTGATACCATTCTGATTCACGTGCCGCATCAATGGCATTTTGATGAATAATCCATGTCGTCCTATCATGCCCAAGCTCAAGATACTCAGCAATATTTTGAGTACAATTCATCATCTCTGGTGAATACCACCCGGACTCCGCTAACCTTGCCAACTGACATGCCATCATCACGCCATACACTCGAGGATTCGTAGCCTTATCTGCCTGTAATGCTTCAATGACCAATTCTGGCAACTTCCATCTCACGGCTAGAGCATGGCTCAATTGTTTCAAGCTAAAGCCCATTACCAGGTACTGTGCTTCATCCGCTGACATACCATCGTTTTCGATGACATCACGAATTTGATTAATTTCCTCGCCTCCATTTAGTAAGATAGCCATGGAACCAAGGTTATGCATAAATCCTGCAACAAATGATTCTTTAGGAACCATATCGGCACGGCGAGTCGCCCAATCATAAGCCTGGTACCCTGCATGAAACGCACGACAAGCAACATGCATATAAGCTCGCATATGTTCGTCTTTAGCTGGCAACAATAATGCGGTCATTTCACTTGGCAACCGCTTTGCTTTTTCTAAGCCAATCATCATGGTGGCACTTTCAAGCGTAGTCACTTCAGACGATAAGCGTCCACGCGGTAATGAATTTGCCCAACGTAGCATGGTTAACACAGTACCGGGATCGTGTAACATACTGTCGCAAAACTTATCCATAGACATTCCCGTTGACGAATTCATTGCGACAACACTTTTAGATGTTACGTCTAATATCGGGAATTTAATGTCCACAAGCAGATCGACCCAACCATTCAGGTCAAGTTTTTTATCATTTTCTACTGTTATGCTACTCATTTTGTCTTTTTTCACTTACCCATATTTCTGCTTGTCCTTATGACATCGACCAGAACCTTATTTTCCTTAGTATTCTTTTCATTTTTAGGCGGTGTAATCCACCTAAAATAATGACCAAATTAATTCAAGATTGCCCCATAGCTACCGATAGCATCAATTAAGTGGATATAAATGCATCGGAGTGTGTATGTTTCTTATTATAGGTGCCCTAGTTGTACTCGGTTCTGTGGCAGGTGGCTTTGTTTTATCTCACGGTAACCTTGCTGCGCTGTGGCAACCGTTTGAAATATTAATTATTTGTGGTGCAGCATTTGGTGCATTTCTGATTTCAAACCCCATGACTGTCGTCAAAGGTGCATTTTCTGGCGTATTAGGGCTATTAAAAGGCTCTAAGTACGGCAAAAAAGAATACATGGAATTGCTTTCCCTGATGTTCGATATTTTTGCCACAGTACGCAAAGAAGGCATGATGGCTATCGAAGAACATATCGAGGAGCCGAATGAAAGTGCCGTGTTCAGCAAATACCCTAAAGTCCTCAAAGATCATCATGCCCTCGATTTTATTTGTGATTACCTGCGTATTATTGTTGGTGGCAATATGAATCCATTTGAAATTGAGAACCTGATGGATATTGAATTAGAAACTCACCACCATGAAGCAGAACAACCTTCTGCTGCCATTACACGTGTTTCCGATGCATTGCCTGGTTTTGGTATTGTTGCCGCCGTATTAGGTATTGTGATTACCATGGCATCAATTAGTGAACCACCTGAGGTCATTGGCGCTCACGTTGGTGCTGCATTGGTTGGTACCTTCTTCGGTATTTTGTTTGCTTATGGTTTTGTCGGGCCTATGGCAACAGCCATGGAACATAAAGCGGCAGATGAAGCCAAGTTCCTTGAATGCATCAAAGTATGCATCCTTTCTACACTAAATGGCTATAGTCCTCAAATCGCAGTTGAATTCGGACGCAAAACACTATTCAGTTCCGACCGTCCAAGTTTCAGTGAATTAGAAGAATATCTGAAGGAACAAAAAGCCAGCTAATCGGGTTGTCAGAAAATGGAAGATAAAAAGCAACCGATTATTGTTAAACGCATCAAGAAAGGTGGCCATGGTCATCATGGTGGTGCATGGAAAGTTGCATTTGCCGATTTTGCCGTCGCCATGATGGCTTTCTTTATGGTGATGTGGTTACTCGGTGCCGTTCCCACTGAAACGCTCGGTGGTATTTCCGATTATTTTGAAAATGTTAGCTTAACTGAAGGCCAAGCGCCTGTGCCGAGTGCCGGTATGAACGGTCCTGGTGGTGCGAGCACCAGCATGATCGACATGGGTGGCATGATGGATATTGCTAAAGGTGAAGGCGATAAAATTAATCAGAAAAACAAATCAGATGAAGAAGAATCTATTATCGATGCGGAAGAAGAAGCCGCTAAAGCAGCAATGAAGGCAGAACAAGCAGAAAAACAACGTCTCAATGAGCTGATGAAAGATCTAGTCGATGCCATCGGTAAAAACAAAGCACTATCTCCTTTTAAAGATCAATTAAAACTTCAAGTGACAGCTGAAGGCTTGCAAATTCAAATTATTGATGAAGAAAACCGCGCTATGTTTGACAGCGGCGGCGCACATATAAAAAACCACATGCGTGAAATACTTTATGAAATTGCAGGATTTTTAGAAACTGTACCTAATAAAATTAGTGTGAGTGGTCATACTGATGCCTCTGCATTTACTGGTCGCGATGATTACAGTAACTGGGAACTCTCTGCTGACCGAGCCAATTCAGCACGACGCGCACTTGAAGAAGGTGGGCTTTCCAGAGATAAAATTGGTCGCGTAGAAGGTCTTGCTGCATCAAGGCTTTTTAACAAAGATGAGCCTTATAGTACTTCTAATCGTCGTATTAGTATTTTGGTCATGAATAAGAAAACCGAGGAATCACTTTTAGGGCTTGTTGAAGAACCTATTGATGAAAATATTGAACCAACTAAAATTAATACCGAGCCAGAACAACCTGCTCCTCTTAAAGAAGTACCTGTTGATAAACCCATGAATACATTACCCGTTGCACCTGAGCCTATTGAAGCACCTGCACCAAAAACAAAAGATAGTAGTGTACTCAATGCACAACAGAATGAAGACCCCCTGGAACCCCACACGACTGCTGATGAACCTTTACCCCCTACCTCAATTGGGCCAATTTCATTGCCACCTATTATTGATCCAAAGTTACTACCCAAAAACTAATTAAACCAGTCATCTATATCGCTATTATCACCCTTTGATAATTCTTCTTCACTTAATTCAAATTCAGCGATGTTATTTTTGTTATGGCTCTGTTTAGATGCACGTGGCTCTGCGTCAAAATACTGTGCAAATAGTTCAAAATCATCTAATCCCACGCACAGCCATACACGCTTAACTCTGTTTTCAGAGTCTAAATGTATATATCGTTTCATAACATTGGCAAAAGCCTGCGCGCAAATGAGCTTTGGCACGCAGTAAACACCTGTACTGACCATGGGAAAAGCAACTGAACTTAAATTTGACTGTTCTGCAACGATTAAGACATTTTGAATAGTCTGTTCTAACTTTTCTAACTCACGTCCACTACCCATAATCGGACCGACAGCATGAATCACCGCATTAAAATCTAATAAACCCGCTGTAGTAATCACTACATCGGAGGTTTCAAGAACACCATCTCGTTCAATCAACGCATCACACTCATTATCAAGTGTATCACCTGCCATTCTGGAAATAATCTCAGCTAAGCCACCGCCATGTGATAACCCCGTATTAGCAGGGTTAACAATCGCATCGACGGGCGTTGCGAAAATATCTCTGACGGCTATCGTAAAAACAACATCGTCACCAACTTGTAAGAGGGGTAAATCTGACATTATCTCAGTATTTTCGATTATTTTTATGAAACTCACTGTATCTTATTGATTTAAGAACTTTATTCAAGTGCCAACACAGGTATTTCATCGATTTAGTTGCTAAAATTAGAATAGAAATCACTTTCTGTTGTCAGAGTTATTATTGAAAAAGCACTGGGGCTTATATTGTTTCGTTATCTATCAATTATTGTTTTATCTTTATTGTTATCGGGGTGTGAAAAACCACAAAGCTTACTCGATCAAGTAAAACAAGATGGCGTATTACTTGTTGCAACACGTAATAGTCCAACCACATACTTTGAGGGGCCTGATGGACCAACAGGTTTTGAATATGATCTGGTGAGTCTGTTCGCTAAAGAGTTAAACGTCAAAATAAAAATTATTACGCCTTCAAACCTGGCTGATATTCTGTCCTTAGTCTCACAAAACCAAGTTCACTTCGCGGCAGCTGGGCTAACCGTGACAGAATCACGTAAAGATTGGGTTCGTTTTGGCCCATCATATCAAACCATTACTCAGCAACTTGTTTATAGAATGGGTACGGAAAACAAGAGACCAAGAAAATTAACTGATCTCATTGGTAAGCATATTGAGGTGGTTGCTGATAGCAGCCATGTTGAGCAATTAGAGGAGCTACAAGCCTCTCAACCAGACTTAGAGTGGGTGGAAAACCCCGAACTCGATAGTGGTGAATTACTTAATCTAGTTTGGGAACAAGTCATTGATTATAGTATTGCTGACTCAAATGAAATTAAACTCAGCAAACGCTTTTACCCCGAATTAAGTGCAGCCTTTAATATCAGCCAACCACAACAATTAGCATGGGCTTTTCCGATTAGTAAAGATGATAGCCTCTTTAAAGCAGCAACGACGTTTATCAAGAAAATCAAAGCCAGTGGTGAGCTAAATATTCTAATTGATCGTTACTATGGTCATATTGAACGGTTTAATTTTGCAGGAACACGTACTTACCTTCGCCATATTCATAAGCGACTTCCCCAGTATCGAGATTTTTTTGAAACCGCTGCTGAAACAAATGATTTAGACTGGCGTTTGCTTGCTGCAATTGGTTATCAAGAGTCCCACTGGAATCCTAAAGCCAGATCACCAACGGGTGTGCGTGGCATTATGATGTTGACCTTACCAACGGCTGAATATCTTGGCATCGAAAACCGAAATGATCCCCAGCAGAGTATCGAAGGGGGAGCTAGATACATAAAAAAACTGATTAAGCGTATCCCAAAACAAATAAAAGAACCTGATCGCACCTGGTTTGCATTGGCTGCTTATAATGTCGGTCTTGGTCATTTAGAAGATGCTCGTGTCATCACACAAAAGCGTGGTGGTAATCCTGATGCGTGGCGTGATGTAAAAGACAATCTCCCCCTACTTAGTCAACGCAAATGGTATAAACAAACTAAACATGGCTACGCTCGTGGCCGTGAGCCCGTTCGTTATGTTGAATACATTCGTAGCTACTATGATTTATTAGTATGGTATAGCGCACAGCTCGATGAGCGTGTCACACAAGAAGAACCCGAGAAGAATACTGAAACAATCAATATCACATCTTCACCCGCGCTTTAAGAAAATATAAGTCTTCTTAAATTAAATCTTGCGGTAATTCTAGTACTGATTTTATTTTTAACTTATTCATTATATGTTGTCGGTGAACTTCAACCGTTCGTGGACTTATATTAAGCAATCTAGCAATTTCCTTATTGCTCAGCGATCTTGCCAACATACACATGACTTCATGTTCACGAGGTGTTAATGATTCAAGCCTCTTACCCATTGAATCGCCCACTGAACCGTGCGCTCCAGAATTTTTATTTTTCTCTAACGCAAAATGAATACATTCTAATAAGGCATCCCCATCATATGGTTTTTCTAAAAAATCTATCGCCCCTTGTTTCATTGCATCAACCGCGATATTGACATTACCAAAGCCCGTAATGAAAATAACGGGTAACGTCGAGCCTTTTTTATTTAATTCTTTTTGTACTTCAAGACCACTCATTTCTGGCATATTTACATCAAGCACAATACAGCCCTTATGCGAGTATTTATAAGCGCTAATAAATTCAAGTGGATTAGAGAATGTTTCAGAATCCAGCCCAGCGGAATCTGTTAAGACCTTAATTAAATCGAGCGAGCGTCGCTCATCATCAATAATATAAACTATCTGCTTACTCATAGTGCTTCAGTATTCCTAACTTATTATTATTAATGTAATAAAAGATATAACTCGACCATTATTACTATTTCTTAAATAAAACTATTCAAAAACGTCAATAATCATTTTAGTTTCAACTAAAACAATCTTGCATAAGAAATCTAATTAGTAAGATACTTAATGAGACAAACGCAACCTAGCGAACTTATTCACTATAATTATTTTCATTATTGTTAGTTATTTTTAATAAACTAATTTAATGGTATATAGAAATGAAATGCAATGTTTACAAATACTTACGTAGTAG
>CAZIWG010000087.1:0-6754 GCA_964542925.1 uncultured Granulosicoccaceae bacterium
ACGTTTCATACCGCCGGACAATTGTCGCCCCATATCCAAGCGTTTTTCCCACAAGCCTAACTTATGCAGCAATTCATCGGCACGCACTTCAGCTTTTTCCCTTGGAATACCATAGTAACCCGCCTGATTAATGAGTATTTCACCGATCGGCTCAAATACATTGAAGTTGAATTCTTGTGGAACTAAACCAAGATGTGTTCTGGCTAAAGCAAAATTATCATCGGTGTCATTACCAAAAATAGAAACTTTGCCTGCGCTCTTATTCACCAAAGAAGAAATGATTCCAATGATGGTTGATTTGCCCGCACCATTAGGTCCAAGCAAGGCATAAAAATCGCCTTCCTCAACATTAAGGCTAATGCCTTTTAATGCGACAAAATCATTGTCATAGGTTTTCTCAAGATCTTTAATTTCTAGTGCAATCGTCATAGTCAAACGCTACCATACGTACAAGCCATTTAGGCTTGAGTTATTTTCCAACAACGGTGAATGTTTTTGCGCCGAGCAAAATCTTCTGGAATAGTTTTTAAACTAATATCTTCTGCTTGCAGACCGTTCAAATTATCTTCATCTAACTTAAAACGACGGAAATTATTCGAAAATAAAATGACACCACCTTTCGCTAGTAATTTTGCCGCGGCATTAATTAGCTGAACATGATCCCGCTGCACGTCAAATTCTTTATCTAAACGCTTTGAATTTGAGAATGTAGGTGGATCAATGAAAATTACATCAAAACTTTTTTTGTCTTGCCTTGCTGAATCAAGATATTCCAGACAATCTTCACGAATTAATCGGTGTTTACCAATATCAACCTGATTAAGGCTATAATTTTTCTGAGCCCAATCAAGATAGGTTCTCGACATATCGACACTCACAGACTGAATTGCACCATGAGTAATTGCCTGCAACGATGCGGTTGCCGTGTAACAATATAAATTTAATACGCGTTTTCCTGCAGCCATTTCACCAAACATTTTTCGAGTAATTCGATGATCAAGGAATAAGCCCGTATCAAGATAATCGGAAAAATTCACCAACACATGACACATTCCTTCTTGTACTTCATGAAACTCATCAGTACCGGCTAACCGATTATACTGTTCCTTTCCTTGCTGACGACGACGCTGACGGAAACTAATCTGTTCAGCTGTAATATCAAATACCTCTGGCAATATACTGAATACTGCTTGTAGCCGACGTAGGGCTTTCTCTGCTTCAACTGTTTTGGGCGCAGTATATTCTTGCACATGCACATAAAGCTTATCGCTGTAATAAAGATCAACGGCCACTGCAAACTCAGGCAAATCCGCATCATAGACACGATAACATTGGATATTCTCTCTCTTTGCCCAGCGTGAAAACTTTTTAAAATTTTTCCGTAAGCGATTAGCAAACATATCGCCACCGGTTTTTTCTAAACTATCTGCTTTGTTATATATCAATAACTCACAATCAATCGGTCCATTATTTAATTCAATGACTTCATCGGCTACCTGACCATGGTACAAGGCTAAATCAGGACTCCCGGTAAAAACGGCTTCATGCCAATGCGGTAACTGTCGTTGTTTCAATTTTCCCAGCGCTGCATACAAATTTCTCAGCCCACCTCTTGCCGCAATTCGCTCGCCATAAGGTGGATTACAGATCAATAAGCCTTGATCAACATCAGCAAGTACCATTGGCAATGCGCCGGTCTCTTCTATGGCACATGTTTCAGCATGAATATATGAAGTTAATCCCACACGTTTTACATTGGCAATAGTTTTACGGATGGCAATCTTATCGGCATCTTGTCCCCGAATCGGTGGTATGTTTGCCAGCCCTTTTTCTCGTCGCTGCATCGCTTCAGTTAAAATTTGTTGCCAACAAGTTTCATCATGCTCAGCCCATTGTTCGAAACCGTAACCATCTCGCAGTAAACCCGGTGCAATATCTGCCGCCATCATTGCCGCTTCAATCAGCAACGTTCCACTACCACACATCGGATCGAATAATGCTTTTTGTGATGGCCAACCCGCAAACATTAACAACGCAGCCGCTAAATTTTCTTTTAACGGCGCTTCACCACCGGCTTCGCGATAACCACGTCGGTGCAAACTGCCGCCAGAAAGGTCCAAAGCAATTTGCGCTTCACGCCGACGAATGTGCAAATTGATCCGAATATCAGGATTGTCTGTATCCACCGAAGGGCGTTCACCGGTAGCATCTCGAAACTGATCAACGATCGCATCTTTTATCTTCAAGGAAGCATAGTGACTGTGATCAATCACCGCCTGTGACAAAGTGCAATGCACGGAGAAGGTGGCCGTCACAGGAAAGATAGCTTGCCAATCCAGCTTCGAAGCACCGTCGTAAAGTGCATCCGTATCGCCTGCTTTAAATGTCCCTATTGGCAATAATACTCGGTTGGCGATACGCGACCACAAACAGATTCTATACAAAGCGGCATGATCAGCCTCACAATGTGCTCCTGCCGCAACCACTTTAATATCTGTAGCACCAACATCGCGTAATTCCCCTCCTAATAGGCTGGTTGTACCACGTGGGGCGCTGATAAATAATTTCATTTCAATTGCTTACCTTAAAGAGTGAGCCGGCATTATACCTCTCAGTACGCCACGTTTATATCCATATTGTGGACTGGTTAACAGTCCAAACGTGACTCGGTTCAAAGTCACGTTACATTCACATCAGTAAACTGAGCAATATGGAGGAATACCTTATGCACAGTCTTGCCGCTCAACTAGATACACCGACTCTAAAAAGATTAGAACCACTGGGTTCGCTAAACGATCAACAACTTTCTCAATTGACTCGATATTCAATAATTCACCGGCTGCAACCGGGTGAGGTCTTAAACTTTTCTATCTCCGAACAGCAAGCCAATCAATACACCGACTACTTAATCAGTGGTGATATTGAGTTACGTTCAATGAAGGCTTGCCAACAACTCAATTCTCAACAAGCTAAATCAACCCAGCCTTTGAATAATAGCCTACCCAATTACGTCTCTATTTTAGCGCACACGAGCAGTGCTATTTTAAGAATAGAAAAACAGTTACTCGAATCGACCTTAAATCTGTATCAAAATGAGGTACTGGAATGCGAGGAATTACACGTAGAAACCGACATGCATTCCATGTCGCAATTACTTCAAAATCGCTGCTTACTTGCCCTACCGCCAGAAAATATTGAAACTGTCATGGCACTCATGGAAACCGTTAAGTTTTCAGCGGGCGATTATGTAATAAATCAAGGTGAACTCGACGATAGTTATTACACTATTCTAAACGGTCGCTGCCGCGTCACCCGTCGACCTCATCAACTTGCACATGAAATACTCCTTGCTGAACTGGGTGCAGGGGCTAGTTTTGGTGAAGAAGCGCTGATCGCAGATTCCCCACGAAATGCCAATATTCAAATGATTACCGATGGCACTTTAATGCGTTTAGAAAAAAAATATTTCCTACGTTATGTTGTCAGTCCCTTAACCAACTATGTTAACTATCGCTTGCTCATCGATCGACTACGTAAGGGTGCTAAACTCATCGATGTTCGTGGTGCTGATGAGTACAAACGTGATGGACATGGCTTACACATACCTTTACCCATGCTGCGACTAAGACTGGAAAAACTCAGCAAAGGACGTGAATATATTTTCTGTTGTAACAACGGCAAATTATCAAGTACCGCTGCATTTATTGGTATGCAACAAGGATTTTCAACAGCCATTTTAAAAGGTGGTCTGGATATGGTTCCACCAGAGTACTTACGTAGAAGCCATTAAGAAAGTAAGTAAAATGTTCAATTAAGAAATATCAAGATGCTTCTTGATGGTTGAAAAAAAAGCTTGCAGATTAATTGGCTTGGTTATGTAGTCGGAGAATCCCGCATCAAGCCCTCTTTCTACATCTGATGCCAAAGCATTAGCACTGATCGCAACAACCGGCACATCCTTGGTCACTTCTATCTTCTTAAGTTCATCCAGTGCCTCGTAACCGTTCATACCGGGTAGATTAATATCCATTAAAATTAGGTCAGGAACGTTCTGCTGAGCCATTTCCAGCCCATCTTCAGCTGTTTCTGCACCTACTAATTCAATATTAGGAAAGGTTTTCAACAACTGCTCAACTAAGCGCATATTGGCTGGGTTATCCTCTACATAAAGGACGTGACATTTATTCGGCATAATTCTTAACTTCGAGAACGTTATGTTTTTATATTATCGGACGCATCATCAAGGAACTTTAAATAAAAGTCCATCTCAATTCTTAATTAAATTGTAGCATTATTATTATCAAATAGTTGGCATGAGTGTATTAATATAATCCTTTTATATATAGTGGTTATAGTGCTCTGAATTTTTTTTAATTTTACTAGGACAACGTACGTACTTAACGTATATTAGATAATACTTATGAATGATTTACAAAACATGACGCCACTACAACAAGCGATTTCCTCGAAGAAGGAAGTGCTTGCAAGTCTGGTTAAAAAACCACTTGCCGCGTTTGCCAATCGCTGTGCTGAAGTATGGCCTAATGCGGATGCACTCGATGCAATTTTACTCGAGGCACGTCAGGAAATTCCTTATAGCCATCTTTTGTTTGTGCTCAATATTGACGGCATTCAAATGAGTTCAAACGTTGAACTAAAACACACCGATAAAGAGTGGCGTGGATTAGATCAATCCAAACGTCCGTACTTGATGAAGAACTTACCGTATCGAGGTGTAATGCTTTCCTCTATTTACATGAGCTTAAGCACACACAAGCAATGTATCACAGTACTCCACTCCATTAACCGTGGTGATGAACTCCTCGGATTTATTTGCGCTGACTTTTCCATCGCAGACTTGCCTGAGCCTACTGAACAAACACAACAAAATTTTCATTGGACTCAATTCAAAGGTGATCCCGCTGTTCGTGGTACGGTGTTTATGCAAGAGCGCGTGCAAAGTTTACTTGATGAACACATTAATGAGGTATCAGAACTGATCGAAATACTCATGGTCGAACATGGTGTATTTCATTCTAAAATCCACTTTTCAAGTGGTCGTATTTCAATGTGGCTATTAGAAGATCCATACAGCTACCGGATCTACACTACAGATGAACTAATCAACCCCGATATTTGTTTGGCATTTCCTCAACATGCTTACCATGAGAAGGCTAAAATTCCACCCAACAAAGTTAAAGAAATTCTCCAACAATTTCGCGCCTTGCGTTTCGCTGACGAAACCATTTACCTGCGCTCAAGTTCAATTAATTTAATGAATGGCATTTTAGGCTTAACATTTTCTTGTGATGGCTCACATTACATGCCCTATGAAGAATTTTTAGAACGTGACATGGCCTTCTGGTTAGGTACCAATGTGGTTACAGAAACACCAGAAACATAATCTTTATCGTGATTCAAATTTAAGCGGTACAATATTTTTTTCAAGCTTATATTTTTTAAATGATTGAGGGTGTTTGTTTTTTAAATATTTTTTTGCCGTTTGAAATCTATCATCTACTTTAAAAATCGCTGCCCCTAATAAATTTGAAGTAATATCACCAATATAAGTAATCGTATTCGGCTTTATGGTAAATTGATGGTTCTTCTTAATATTCCAAATACTCATACCAAATTTTTGAGATTCAAAATGATACTTCTTTGCTGGTAATTGAATCACTGAATAATAATTAGCGCCTTGAAAAACCAACTCTCTACCCGCGTAGCTTGAATCGCCTTCGCCAACAAATGAAAGTGCGAGTTGATACGCAACAGGACCTTTATAATCATCCCAATCTGAATGCAAACCAACTACAAGCAAGCCGGTATTTTCTGCAACCACTTTACTATCGTCATGGTTCTCAATAACAACCGAACTACAAGCGACCATCAGCAACATAACAAAACTTACTATTATTTTATAAATAGCCATCATATTTCCTTTTTATTATTTTCTGTTACTGTGCTTGCATCCATTTTATCAATCATTACCAATTCACCAGTATGCAAATCGTAATAACAACCAAACAGTTCAAGCTCTCCCTGCTCAACGCGACTTTTAATCCATGGGTACGTCATTAAATTAATCATAGAATAACGAATCGCCGTTTTTTCACAGGCATCAAGTCGTTGCTCCAATGTTGTAAGTTCGGAACGAGCCAACACTTCAGTTTTTGCAGCAGCGGCAATTTGAATCCAATTATTAATAAAACCGTCTTTCTGTATATCGCTATTTTCTTCCACTAAGGCGCGAATACCGCCACAATTAGCATGACCGAGAATAACAATTTGTTTCACCATTAAACCGGTAACCGCAAATTCTAATGCAGCACTGGTGCCATGATATTCACCTTTAATTTCAAAAGGGGGAACCAAATTGGCAACATTTCGCACAACGAAAATATCACCCGGTTCAAGATCAAATAAGATACTCGGATCAACCCGTGAATCACAACAAGATACCATCGCAATTTCAGGGGTTTGTTTCTGTGCTAACGCCTCGAGACGCTCTCGGTTTTCTTTATAATAGCCATCTAAAAAACGTTGATGACCTTTCATTAATTTTTCTAACATACTGTTCTCACAAAGCTACTCGCTAGCCAATCAAATACTTATAATCGCTGTGTGCATTCTATCACGAGTGCAATTTCCATCGGGATTTTAGTGTGAATAAATATACGTATTTAGATAAGAAAGAAAATGGTGGCTATGGGTGGACTTGAACCACCGACCCCAGCATTATGAATGCTGTGCT
>CAZIWG010000088.1:0-6619 GCA_964542925.1 uncultured Granulosicoccaceae bacterium
TTTGTTACTGGCCTAATCTTGGCTATGGCCGTTTTGGTGCAAAAGTCACCATGGATAACGCACCTCATTTTGATAACCCCGATCAATTCCACCCAAACCGTCTTAGGCTGACCGATATTGACGGCTCGGGTACGATTGACATCATCTATCTAGGCCGCAATAAAACCCAGTTCTGGTTCAATCAATCAGGTAATAGCTGGAGTGAACCCCATATCCTGGAAGGATTTCCACCCGTCGATAACGTTGCTACTGTAGCCGCAGTGGATTTACTGGGTAACGGCACAGCTTGCCTGGTCTGGTCTAGCCCATTACCCGGCGAAGCACATGCCCCGATGAGATACATAGAATTGATGGCCGCAGGCAAGCCCCATTTGCTGATCAACACTAAAAATAATCTGGGAGCAGAAACCCAGATTCAATACGCCCCCTCCACCTATTTCTATCTAAAAGACAAACAAGCGGGTAAACCCTGGATTACTAAATTGCCCTTCCCGGTGCATGTGGTCGAAAAAGTGACGGTAACTGACAAGTGGAAAAAAACCACATTCTCCTCTACCTACAGCTATCACCACGGCTATTTTGATGGACATGAGCGAGAATTTCGGGGATTTGGTCGGGTAGAACAAATTGATGCAGAATCCTACGGCGAATTTACCAAGGGTAATATTAACAGTCCTTATATCACCGACGATCATACCCTCTATCAACCACCGATTAAAACTATCACTTGGTATCACACCGGAGCGATGATTGATCGAGAAAAAATACTGTCACAGTTCGAACATGAATACTTTCCCAATTGGCTTGAAATGGTTAATCCAGATGTAAGGAATATTTTAGGCACATTCCACGAAGCCGAATTACCAGAACCCGATTTAAAAGCACAAAACCTGAATGCAGAAGAAACCAGAGAAGCCCTGCGAGCCTGTAAAGGCATGGTACTACGTCAGGAAGTTTACGAGCTGGACGTCGATGCGCTTGTAAAGGAACAACATCAACCCGTAAAACTTTATTCAACGGCTTACCACAATTGCCATATTCAACAATTACAAGCGCGTGGCAATAATCCACATGCCGTCTTTTTAGCGGTTGAAAGTGAAGCCATTACCTATCAATATGAACTGGATTTACAAGCTGACACACTCACACCTGATCCCAGAATTTCTCATACCTTTAATTTAAATATCGATGAATACGGCAATGTCATACAAGCAGTAGCCGTTGTTTACCCACGCCTAAACCAATATCAAGACACTACGTTGGATAGCAACACAATTTCGTTGATTAACCAAGTTCAAACTCAACTCCATATTGCTTACACTGAAAATCATTTTACCAATGATGTGTTGCCAGAGACCCCAGAATTACCTGATAGTGATTTAGATAGCTATCACTTGCCCTTGCCGAGTGAAGTGCGCACCTATGAGCTTACAGGCCTTACACTCCAGGCAAGCAATAACAACTATGTTACCCGTAAACAATTACAGGATTTACAGCTCAGCACTGAATATCAACCGACAGGAATTGAGGTAGTACATTTAGATTACGAGAAAACTGCAGATCCAACCACCCTATTACAAAAGCGCATCGTCGAATGGTCGAGGGTGCTGTATTTTAATCAAGATTTAAAAATACCGTTAGCGTTTGGCAGACTAAACGCATTAGCGCTCCCATACGAAACCTATACCCTGGCATTAACCGACGATTTACTCAACGGCATTTTGATCGATAAATTCACCCCAGAAATACAAACCGAGCTAAGCAATGCATCAAATAGCGGTTATCTCAGTGGCACTGAATTAGCATTACGTTTTGCAAATGAAGAATCAAGCGAAGACACGACAGGGCAATACTGGATCCGCTCAGGCATTGCTGGTTTCTCAAAAGAGGCTGCCAAGCATTTTTTCTTGCCCGAACAGTACACCGATGCTTTTAACCAAACCACAACACTCAACTATGACCCGCGTGATTTATATATCCAATCCAGCACCGATCCAGTCGATAACACCGTTAAAGTAAAAAAGTTTGATTATAGGGTACTTGCACCGCTCGAACTACAAGACATAAATAACAATCTATCAGAAGTTGTTTTTGATGTATTGGGTATGCCAACAGCAGTAGCAGTCAAAGGGAAAGGCGATCAAGCAGATAATCTTACCGACTTTAAAGATGAATTACTCAATCCCTCCCGTGCTACGTTGGTCAAGTTTTTCATCGAAGAAAAACCAGATAATGAAACAATCGAGGCATACCAATTACGCCAACAAGCAGAAGCGCGTAAATTACTCGATAATGCAACAGCAAGACATCTGTATTACTTTGGAGAAGTTGAAGAAAAGTTAGCTGACGACAGCACAGTCATTCACTGGGGGGTACACCCAGCCTCAGCCTGCGGTATTGTTAGAGAACAACATGTTAAACCGGATGAAACCAGCCCACTACAAATAGCCTTTGAATATTCAGATGGCGGCGGCAATGTACTGGTCACCAAGGTACAAGCTGAACCCCAGCAAGACGGCGCACTATTAAGCTGGATTGCCAACGGCAAAACCATTCTCAATAACAAAGGCAACCCGGTTAAACAATACGAGCCTTATTTTAGTGAACGTGAAATTCATCCAGACGAGATTGAACCTGACCACCGTTTTGAAGAACCCAAAGAAATCGGCGTAACCCCCATTATCTATTACGATGCAGCAGGTCGAGTCATTCGCACCGAATTACCCGATGGCCTATTTAGCACTGTAGATTTCACACCGTGGCAAGCCACCAGTTACGACCCCAACGATACCGCTTACAATCCAGATCCGAATCAACAAAGTGATTGGTATAAGCGCCGAACTGACTCTACTCACCCACGATTCCCTGATTTTAATACTGATGAACATAAAAAGGCTGCAAGTCTGGTTGAGACACATGCCAACACGCCATCGCGCGTATTTCTCGATAGTTTGGGTAGAGAAGTGATTAGCGTTGCCCACAATCGCAGCCAAAATGCAGCAGATGAACTGATTGATGAATACCACACAACATTCAGCAAACTCGATGCCGAAGGCAAACCACTGTGGATAGAAGATGCACGACACAACTTGGTAATGCGCTACACCGTATCCATTTCAGCAAGCGTAGAACCCACCGTTGATTATTATCCTGTCTACGATATTGCGGGCAATTTATTATTCCAACACAGTATGGACGCGGGTGATCGCTGGATGATTAACGATGCCAGTGGCCAGCCATTTTATGCGTGGGATGAAAATGAACGCACATCAGCCGATAACACTCAAGTATTTGAACAACGCATTTATCGAACCCTTCACGATGAGTTTCATCGCCCAATAGAAAATCAATTACAAATTAACAACGGAACTTGGCAAGTTATCGGACGCTTAGTCTATGGTGAGAACCAACCGCAGGATAAAAACAACAATCTACGCGGACAGTTGATTCAAATTTATGATGAATCGGGACTCATCGAAAATAAAGAATTCGATTTTAAAGGCAATCTACTAGAAGCAACTCGACGGTTAACCAGTGCTTATCAGGCAGAGGTTATTGATTG
This sequence comes from uncultured Granulosicoccaceae bacterium, assembly GCA_964542925.1. GTDB lineage: Bacteria > Pseudomonadota > Gammaproteobacteria > AKS1 > AKS1 > Sulfuriflexus. Next base: position 3,563 of record CAZIWG010000088.1, read on the forward strand.
GCCGAAAAATCCAGAAGACAGCTATTTTGAGCGAGAAACATTTACCCAGCGTACCCAATATGATGCCCTAAGCCGAATGGTGCAACAAGAAAATTGGCAGATAGAAGGTCGCAGCCCGGCAACGTATTTACCGCAATATAATGAACGCGGTATTTTAAAAAGTGAGCAACTGTTGGTTAATGGTCAATCCACCAATGCGATTATTGATATTCAAACCAATGCGATTGTTGATATTCAATACGATGCCAAAGGCCAACGCCAACAACTGAGTTTGGGCAACGGCACCGTTACCCAATATGAATATGATAACGAAACGTTTCGTTTAAGTAACTTAACCACTCGCAAAGGCAATGCAACCGAAACACTTCAAAACCTGCACTATACCTACGACCCCGTGGGCAATATCACCGATATACGTGACCATGCGCAGCAAACGATTTACTTCAACAACGCAGTGATAGAACCGCATTGCCAGTATGAATACGACGCACTGTATCGTTTAATCAAAGCCCAGGGGCGGGAACACGCCGCGCAAAATATTAACCAACGCGATAATACGCGTTTTACCGACATTACAGAAATACCTTATTCTAACAACCCAAATGAATTACAAAACTATACCGAAACCTACCAATACGATGCCGTAGGTAATATTCTAAAAATGGCACACCATGGTGGCATACCCAGCCCCTCTAATCCAGCGCATTGGACGCGCAATTATCAATACGCACTGGATAGCAATCACCTATTGGCGACAAGTAAGCGGGGTGATCGTGATGTGGCTAGCCATTATGTCAACCCAGCCGATATCACCTTATCCCAACCTTATCTTTACGACACCCATGGCAGTATGCTGGCATTAGATAAAAAGGCTGTTGAATACCACATACATTGGGATTACCGCGACATGATTCATCACGTCAAGCTTGGGGGTGATGATGGTCAGGTTTTTTATAATTACGATGCGCAAAAGCAACGTACTCGAAAGCGGATAGAAAAAAATAACGGCAATATTATTGAAGAGCGTTTTTATTTAGGCGGTATGGAGCTTTATCGCCGTATAGAAAATGGTGCAGTGGTTGAGCGGATAGAGACTTATCATTTGTTTGCGGATGATGATCGGGTGTTGATGGTTGATAATGTGATTGAGACGGATAATGCAAATTTGGGTAAAGGCGTTTTGTATCGTTTTCAATATGGTAATCATTTGGGCAGTGTGGGGTTGGAGTTGGATGAAGGTGCCGAGGTGATTTCTTATGAGGAATATCATCCTTATGGGACTACGGCTTATAGTGCCAAGAATAGTGATGTAAAAGCAGTGGCTAAGCGGTATCGGTATACGGGGATGGAGAGGGATGAAGAAACGGGATTGAGTTATCACACGGCTCGGTATTATTTGCCTTGGTTGGGGCGGTGGGGGAGTTCGGATCCTATTGGGGTTAGTGCTGGGGTAAATCAATTTAAATATTGCAATTGTAATCCCACACGATATACCGATAAGTCAGGAACTCAAGCTGAAGAAAGCGACGAGTATGTTTTAGATGAAAGCTCAATCATCACATTGGATCCCATAGAAGTTCAGGGGAGTATAGCCAGTGCCGGTCGTGTAATTGAAGGACTAAGAGTACCAACGTTACCAGAAGGTATAATGACACAAACTGTTCGTTCAAATTTGGCTGAGGCGGAAGATACAAATAACGGTTATTTTTTACGAGCTGGTTTTTTTGCGGCTGCTGTATTGATGGGGCCCTTAAGTATAGTTGAAGAAACTATAAGGCTGCCTCTAAATATCTCGCTACACACTATTAATGCAGCAATAGATTTGTCATTAGGGGCTGCAGGTGAAACACAAGAGCTTCGTGATATTTCAATGGAAAGATTTCACCATGAAGCTCAAGAGGCTTTAATGGGTGGTCTAGTTTTGGGGACACTCCCTTTCAATCAAGGTAGAGCACCAAATAGAGTAGCTAATTCTGCAGAGGCAACAGCTGCAGAAGGAACAACAGTTGAAGCCAGTGTCACGAGAACTCTTGAAAATGGCCAAACTACTGCGGTCGCTGTTGAGGCAGCGACAATAAGTCCTGAGGTTTCAGTTCAAGCTGCAATCGAATTTTCTGAGTTTAGACAACAAACTATAGCCATTTTAAGAACGGAGGAAGGTCCTATAATAATTTCCTCGCAACCACTTCTTAGTGCAGAACAAATTGCTTTAGCTAGGTCTCGTGGTTATATCGTCGCTGATGATTTGCCCAGGGTTCATGCTGAACTAAATGCGATAGCTGAGGCTGGGAGTAGGGGGCTCACACCTGTTGAAGGTGTGGTTAATAACCGAGTTTGTTCTACTGGCACGTTAAATTGTGTTGAACAAATTCAAGGAATATTGGATGGAAGTGAATATGTTGTTAATTATGGTGATGATGGTCTCAGCTTTACGTTTTCGAGGTAAAACCTGAGCGGGACGGGGTTTGTACCCCGTATCAAACGTTTAAAGTTAAGCAACAACAAGGAAAACATTGCTATGCAGAGAATCAAAAACGTTACGAACGGGATAAATATCCCGTCCAGCCTTGAGCGGGACGGGGTATGTTACCCCGTACCAAATGTTTAGAGTTATGCAACAACAAGGAAAACATTGCCATACAGAAAATCATAAACGTTACGAACGGGATAGAAATCCCGTCCAGCGATATATCAAGCATCCACCGCTTGAACGGGAGGAGTGTGTTACCCCGTATCAAACGTTTAGAGTTAAGCAACAACAAGGAAAACATTACCATGCAGAAAATCATAAACGTTACGAACGGGATAGAAACCCCGTCCAGCGATGAATGAGTAGACCAGCAATAGCCAGGTAGGGTGCATTCCATGCACCACAAACAACCTTGGATATGGCGATACATTAAATATGACACAAATGCATATTAATCATGACACATTTTTGGTGCATAAAATGCACCCTACATTTTGAAAATAATTAAATGGGTTGAATGTCTGGCTATCGGCGTGCAAAAACAAAAGGAGGCACTTATTTTTTTACCGTTGTGACTTATCGTCGGC
>CAZIWG010000089.1:0-6285 GCA_964542925.1 uncultured Granulosicoccaceae bacterium
TTGTCAGTCACAATCCACTGCATGCTTAAATGAATATTTCAGCATCGACTAAATAATTATACGTGTTTACGTTTCTCTTAATACTGATGTACTTAGCGTATCGTTACTAGTTCGGAATTCTAAATGGATTAGCGATGAATCCGTCGGCTAATTTGAAGGAGTTACGTTGTAAGAATCCTTGTAACATATTGTTGGGTTTCTGGGTAGTAAAATCCCCACTAAGAATTACATCTTTAACCATTCAACACCAGATAGCATAATAATATTCCATATGCGATCTCCTAAAAATTACGGGAACAAAATACTGTGGCTTATCGTAATATTTTTTCTAATAAAACCATACTAGTTACTGGTCATACCGGTTTCAAAGGAAGTTGGTTATCAACTTGGTTGTCGCATCTAGGGGCTAAAGTTATAGGGTTGTCTGTTGATATTCCAAGTGAGCCGTCGAATTTTATGGTGTCAAACGTCAATAACTTTATTGTTGATCGTCGAGTAGATATACGTAACGCTGAAGCGGTACGGAAATTAATTGTAGAGTTTCAACCTGATTTCGTTTTTCATCTTGCTGCTCAGGCTTTAGTTAGGCCGTCATATGAAAATCCACTAGACACATTATCTACAAATTCAATTGGTTCAGCAAATGTACTTGATGCTTTACGACATATGGATAAGAAAGTTGTTGTAATCATGATAACAAGTGATAAAGCATATGATAATCTAGAATGGGTTTGGGGTTATCGTGAAACAGACCGGGTTGGTGGCAAGGATCCGTATAGCGCATCGAAAGGGATGGCGGAACTTGCTATTCGTGCTTATGTGGAGTCATTTTTTAGCGCTCCTGATTGTAATGTAAGAGTTGGGGTTGTTCGTGCAGGTAATGTAATTGGCGGTGGTGATTGGGCGAAAGATCGCATTGTCCCTGATTGTATGAATGCTTGGTCACAAAATTCAGTTGTAAACATCAGAAGCCCCCATGCAACCAGACCGTGGCAACATGTTCTAGAACCTTTGAGTGGCTATTTGTTGCTTGCTACAGAGCTATCAAATTCCTCAACTAAACATGGAGAAGCATATAATTTTGGCCCTTTTGCTACACATAACCATACGGTAGGGGAATTGATAGATGAAATGGCCTGTTATTGGGAGAAAGTGCGTTGGAAAGATATTTCACATGATTATGACCACCTCCATGAAGCAAATTTGTTAAAATTAAATTGTGATAAGTCATTGTTCGACTTAAAGTGGCTACCAACCTTGCAATTTAAGGAAACTATACGTATGACCGTGGAATGGTATAAAACTTATTACCAGAATACAGATATATCAATGTATGAATTCTCCTGTTCGCAAATTGATGAATATATGAAATTAGCCCAAGATAGAGATATGGTATGGATGATGAAGTGATTGATGGTGTTATATTAACGCCACTTAAAATTATTGAAGTTTCTGGTGGTAATGTTATGCATGCTATGAAAAGCAAAGATCAGGGGTTCTCAGGATATGGTGAAGCCTATTTTTCTCTGATAGAACCAGGAGCAGTTAAGGCTTGGAAACGACATCATGAAATGATTTTGAATATCGTGGTTCCCTATGGAAAAATTCGATTTGTATTATTCGATGATCGCTATAGGTCTCCTACACATGGTTGTTATCAAGTAATTGAATTGTCTATCGAGGATTACTTCAGATTAACAGTTCCGCCTATGGTTTGGATGGGGTTTCAGGGCATGGGTAGAAAAACAAATATGTTATTAAATATCGCTAGCATACCCCACGAGCCAGATGAGGCAGATCGAAAAATTATTAATGAAATTCAATTTGACTGGAGCATGAGTAAGTGAAAGTGATTATTCTTGCGGGTGGTTTTGGAACTCGTTTGTCAGAATATACTGATAGTATTCCTAAGCCTATGGTAACCGTTGGTGGTCGTCCTATACTCTGGCATATAATGAAAACGTATGCAAAATATGGTCATACTGAATTCCATTTAGCTTTGGGATATAAAGCTGAAGTAATTAAAGAATATTTTTTACACTATCGTAGTTTAAATTCGGATTTTAGTATCGATCTTGGGACGGGGGAGATTGTGTCACATCAAACTGAAGAAACTGATTGGATGGTAACATTAGTCAATACGGGTCAGGAATCTATGACAGGTGGTCGAGTGAAGCGTATGCAACCTTTTATTGGTAATGAACCGTTCTTATTAACATATGGTGATGGGGTTATTGATATTGATTTGGATGACTTAATTAATTTTCATAAAAGTCATGGAAAGATGGTAACTATTACTGCTGTGCACCCTGGTGCTCGATTCGGTGAACTTAGTACAGAAAATGGAAGAGTTGTTTCTTTTAAAGAGAAACCACAGACAGGTAAAGGCTGGATAAATGGTGGATATTTTGTTGTTCAGCCGGAGTTCTTTGATTTTATTGAAGGAGATAGTACGATCCTGGAAGGTGAGCCACTTGAAAGAGCAGCAGAAAATGGAGAGTTAATGGCTTATCATCACGATGGATACTGGCAGTGCATGGATACGAAGCGTGATCGAGAACATTTGGAAGAATTGTGGCAATCAGGGAATGCACCTTGGAAAGTTTGAATTCAAATATGATTAGGCTATCAAAATCTACGTTGACTATAGCAGAAAAAGAAGCTGTACTAGGCGTACTTGATAGAGAATTTCTCGGTATGGGCAAAGAAGTACAGATATTTGAAGAAATGCTGAGTGAATATTTTGGTAGGCCTGCTGTATGTGTTGTTAATGGAACAGCAGCACTTCATCTAGCTTGTCAAGCCGTGGGGTTAGGTCTCGGTGATGAAGTACTTGTACAATCGCTAACTTATGTAGCATCGTTTCAAGCAATTTCTGCTACAGGAGCACGGCCAATACCCTGTGATGTTGTTCCTGATACTTTAACTCTTGATTGGAGCGATGCTGAGAAGCGTTTAACACCGAATACCAAGGCAGTGATGCCAGTCCATTATGCTGGAGGCGTTGGTAGTTTAAACGAGATATATAGTTTTGCTAATCGTCATAATCTAAGAGTTATTGAGGATGCTGCACATGCTTTTGGTACTACCCATGATGGTAAAAGAGTAGGAGGATTTGGAGATATTGTTTGTTTTAGTTTTGATGGGATAAAAAATATTACTTCTGGTGAAGGCGGCTGTGTTGTTAGTGATGATATCAAAGTCATAAAAAGGATCCGCGATGCCAGGTTGCTCGGCGTTGAGCATGATACAGAGAACCGATATATCGGGGAAAGAAGTTGGTGTTTTGATGTGGTGGCACAAGGTTGGCGTTACCATATGAGTAATATTATGGCGGCTATTGGGATTGTACAATTGAACCGATTTTCTGAATTGGCGGACAAGCGAAAGATACTTGCTAGGCGATATACGGAAAAATTGTCAAACTTTAAACATATCAGGTATTTGCCAATTGATTATGAAGATGTCGTCCCTCATATTTTTCCTGTAATAATTAATGGGATAAGGAATATGGATGAACTAAGGGAAAGTCTTCTGGAAGCTAATATTCAGACAGGTGTCCATTACCAACCTAACCACACATTAAGTTTGTACAGAAATACTAATGATGCAAGTATTGTTACAACGGACAAAATCTTTCCAAAACTACTTTCACTGCCATTACATCCAGATTTGTCTGTTGATGACGTGGATATCATATGTGAAACGCTATTGAGTGAGATTAGATGTACAGATTAGTAAGTATCATTATGAACTGTCATAACGGTGCGGAACATCTAAGGGAAGCACTAGATTCTATACATTTGCAAACATTCGAAGATTGGGAGGTTATTTTTTTTGACAATGCATCAACTGATGATAGTGAAGAAATAGCACGATCCTATGGAAGTAAAGTCAATTATTATAAAAATACTGGAGATATGTTGTCTTTAGGCGCTGCTCGTAATGAAGCACTTAAATACACACAGGGTAAATACATTGCTTTTTTAGATACGGATGATAAATGGTTGCCTGATAAGCTAAAGCTTCAAGTTGACTTGCTAGACAACAATCCTGAAGTTGGATTTACCTATGCTAATGTATGGCTGAAAAACGAAGATGATGGAACTGAATCCTTGGCAAATAGACGTACACAGCCAGAAGGAGACGTATTTAGACGTTTTCTACGCTATTATCCGGTTAATTTACAAACTGTTATGTTAAGAAAAGATATATTAGCCAAATTAGATCATTGGTTTGATCCTGAATTTGAAGTATCTGAAGAATATGATCTATTTATGAGATATTTATTAAATACAAATGCTGCATATATAGACAAACCTGTTGCTGTATATAGATTGCACTCCACTATGTCCAGTATACGAAATATCGCTAAATATCCCCTTGAAAATCAGCTTGTACTTAAGAAACTTCGTACGATTGTCCCCGACCTGGATCTTAACTATTCGAGGGAAGTATCTTATTTTCTGGCAAAAATCGGATATTGGTTTGCTTCAGCCTCAATGAACCAGGGTAATACATCTGCTGCACGTTCATATCTCGCACCACATAAATATACAAATGGTATTTTTTTTATTTTGTATATGGCAACATTTATGCCCACGGTGGTTTGGGAATGGTTTCAAAAACTACGCTTGAAGGTTCGTATTTCTTGATATCAATAAATGATAATTCGGTAAAACCTTCAGTTGTAATGATTACTGGAGGAGGCGGGTTTATTGGCCGTTTTCTTGTGCAAGCGCATCTTGATAAAGGCGATACCGTAAAAATTTTGACAAGGGATGCAAGTAAAGTTAAATATAGATTACCTAATATAGTACTAGTACAAGGTGATCTATCTAAACCGGAAACTATTAAATCAAAATATCTTGATGAACTGGACATTCTTTACCACTGTGCTGCAGAAATTCATGATCCAGATAAAATGCATGCAGTTAATGTAGAAGGAACTGCTCGATTAGTAGAAGTTGCTTCTGGAAGGATACAGCGTTGGGTGCAATTGAGTAGTGTCGGTGCATATGGTCCGGTTAGAAATGGAGTGATTACTGAAAATTCTCCCGAATCTCCGCTAGGTCCTTATGAATTAACCAAGACACAATCGGATAATATCGTTAAAGAGAGTGGGTTACCATATACGATTTTGCGACCATCTAATGTGTTTGGCGAGACAATGAACAATACTTCGCTTTGGCAGATGCTTGGAATGATAAATAAAAGGTTGTTTTTTTACCTTGGTAAATCAGGAGCATTAATGAATTATGTTTATGTTCAAGACGTTGTTAATGCTTTGATGTTATTAGGGAAAAATGATGGTGCGCTTGGAAATATATATAATCTCTCTCAGTGTATTGAGATTGAAAAAGCTATTGACGCATTGTGTAAAGGTCTTAACTGTTCTCGAAAAATATTACGGTTACCTGAAGTACCGATACGAGTTTTGACAAGTATTTTAGAAAATATTCCTGGGTTTCCACTTTCGCTATCACGTATAAATGCATTAACCTGTAGGTGTTACTACGATTCATCGAAAATCACCCATACACTAGGGTTTGAGTTTGAATCTGAGCTTGAATCATCTTTGGCTAAATTTGCATCTAGTTCAATTTAAAGTCCCCGGTAGAGGATATGCAAATCTCCCACCTTTAGGCTGATGATGATAAAATAAAGGGCTGAAAGATTATAGACGAGGCAGTCACACGGTATGGAATTGTAAGTGTCACTTGGTATGGACGACAAAGTATCGCTACCCAATTTTGGGATGAGATATTGGGCTGCATTGCCGAGAGTTACTACGAGAAACAGCGATGAACAAGGGGATGCTTGTCTATGCGGGGTCAATCAATCGTGATTATGTGCATATGCTGATAGATATTCCGCCGCAGTTATCGGTGTCGCGAGCAGTGCAATATCTGAAAGGGAAGAGTTCACGTAGATTAGTAACGGAATATAAGATATTGTGAAAGCGTTATTGAGGCCAACATTTATGGCAAGAGGACACTGGGTGGCGACGAGTGGGAATGTGACAGATGACGTCTGGAAGGAGTATATCAGGAACCAAAAGCCAGCTGGATCGAACGATAATTTTACCGTGGAATGATGGTAATTGGCCGACAGGCTGATCAATCCAACTTTTAGCCGTAACCTGAAGTTATCGGTTTTAGCCGGTGGAGAATTCATTGTGGTTATATCTTTTTGTGCCCCATATTACTGCTCTTTGTTCTTGTGTCAATTATTAATTGTTGCATAAGTTGTCGCATGCTATAATTGAATGTATGAATAGAGCAG
>CAZIWG010000090.1:0-6047 GCA_964542925.1 uncultured Granulosicoccaceae bacterium
CACGATCATTTGCCAGGCCGTTGTCCGCTTCATTTTGAATCGGATCTTCAACACGTTTCTGTACCATGCCGGGCATAAAACCACCGCCCTGAACCATGAAGTTTGGGATCACGCGGTGAAAAATGGTACCGTCATAAAAACCATCGTTGACGTAGTTTAAAAAGTTTTTAACGGTTTCTGGCGCTTTTTCATCATTCAGTTCGATGACGATGTTGCCGTGTGAAGTTTCGAGTGTGACTGTAGACATGGTGTGTACCTTATTCGTGATTTGTAAGTGTTGCTTGGATGAAGCTGCCAAAGCATGCAAAGAGTTATTAAAAACAGCATGTTACAGACTATCGGTAATAATTACAATTATTTACTAAGTGCTTCGAACTTGATCTTAATTTTGATTTTTACATAGATATTGTCTGTGGGATATCTTGTTTTGTACATTAAATATAATCATGTTATTTTAGGTCAGGGATGTGAAAATCAGATGCTCGGTAATGCTGTAGTAGCGCTCAGAAATACAATCGATTTTTCTGCCGATGTGCTGGCAGAGGATATTCACTCGCCCGGTAGTAATTGTTTATGCACGTAATATTGATGTAGCGAATATTAAGAAGAGAACAATACCTGAGTGGTAAAGAGACACCGAAAACAATTAAATATAAGGTGAATGTTAATGCTGTTAGATGAACTTCATGCCAAAAAAGATAAAATACTGTCGCTGAGCAACCAATATGGTGCGCGTCGAATACGTGTCTTTGGCTCGGTTTCACGTGGAGAAGAAAAGCCCGATAGCGATATCGATTTTTTAGTTGATTTCCCACCGGGATATGACCTTTTCAAACAATGTTTACCACTGACAGAGCAATTACAAAAATTATTGGCGCGAACAGTTGAAGTGATACCGGAGCATGAGCTGAATCGTTATATTCGTGACAAAGTCTTAGATGAAGCGGTAGAAATATGAACAAGCCCTGGCAACCTTACGCGCTTCATATTCTGGAAATGATCGAAAAAATTCATCGTATTGAGACTCGTGATAGCATTGTGGATGATAGAAATCCTCTATGATGCGACCTTGCGTAATTTGCAAACACTTTCAAAAGCAACGCAGCAACTTCCAGAAGACAAAAAACGACAGTGTGAAGACATTCCCTGGCGGGAAATCAGTGGTTTTCGTAATATTTTAGTTCATAACTATCTTGGTGATATTGACCCGTTGACTATCATCAAGGTTGTCGAAAATTACCTGCCGTCACTGGATATCTGTGTACGGGAATTATTGGATTCAGATAGAGAAATGTTTGATGTATAAATGAATTTCAGTGAAGGTTCCAGAGGGGGCATCCCGACTATCCTTCACCCGATTCGGCTAGGTTACAGTGAAATAAATTGAAGGAATAACGAGATGATCAGGAATGAATATCTACGCTTTATGCAAACCTTAACGGCAGAAAATAGCTCGGAAGGTGTGCGTAAGATGGCTAACCTGATTCTTGAACACCTTGATATAATCCAGCTTCTAGGTACTCACCAGGGGCAGCGAGTAAGAAGAATTGTCGGGCTTGCTCAAGAGCATTGGCAGGCTCTGGCAACGGATATTACCGTTGAGATCAATGAGGCTGATGATACCGCTGCGCCAATTACCCGCTTAAAGTCACTACAGGTTGGCCCTTTCCGGGGGTTTGCAAGACAGGAAAACTTCGACCTGGATAGTCCACTTGTATTAATCTATGGCCCCAATGGTACTGGAAAGTCCAGCTTTTGTGAAGCACTTGAATATGGTCTATTAGGTAATGTTTCAGAGGCTGAAAGTAAACGCTTTAGCCAGCATGATTATTTAACAAACGCTCATGTTGGTCAATTCTCTGCACCTGCAATTGAAGCATTTGATATTCAGGGTGCGCCTGTTCCTGTTGTTGAGAATGAAGCGCAGTATCGCTTCTGCTTTGTCGAAAAAAATCGTATCGACAACTTCTCACGTATAGCAGCACAATTACCAGCTAGACAAACTGAACTTATATCAACCTTGTTTGGTTTGGATGCTTTTAATGAATTTGTTAGAAATTTCACATCGGAAACCGATGAAAGATATATCGACCTATATGGTGTTAAAGCGATAGCATTGCACCAAAAGCGTCAGGCATTAGTAGGTTTTCAACAGACACTAACAGATAACACAGAAGCATTAGTGACACTTGTACAGCAAGAAGCAGATTTGGCCGATCAGTATAGGGCGAATATGACATTTGCAGAATTGGGTACCACGCTTGGTGATGCGGAAGCACCTGGTGAAATAGCAACTTTGGAGACTGAACTTCAACAGCCAATAGCAGTAAAAACTGGTGTAACTATTACTGGTTTACATGCGCAACAACAATCTATTGAGAGCAATCAACGAACTCTGGCAGAAAAAGAACAGGCACTAGCAGCAGCAAGTGAGAGTCTATCTTTTAAGCAACTGTATGAAGCCGTTACTGCACTTGGTGCTGTTAACCAAGATGAATGCCCGGCCTGTAAAACACCTATAGCTAAAGTCACTAGAAATCCATTTGACTTGGCACCGCAAGAGCTTGCGAAGTTGGCACACCTTGCGCAGCTTCAGCAAGAGCGTGATCAGATACAAGGTGAAATATCAAATACACTAAAACTGATATACCAAACACTGCAAGTTGCAACTAGTAGGCTAGGTAGTGCTGAATCGCCAAATCCTTTACGTTCACTTTTGGTAGAACTAGATTCCGATATTAATTTAGTATGGTGGCAAGCCTTGAATAATGTGGGTGAAGATCAGTTAACCCCGTGGCAACATTTGCATGCGCAAGCTCAACAACTTGAACAGATGGATATTGATATTGATCAGGCTCAGCAAGTACGGAGCCAAAAACAGCGAAATTTATCTAGGTTGCGTAATTTTGACAGGCAAATAACCATTCTTCAAACACGACGTAAATCGTTGGAAGATGGTGTTAAGGCAGCTAATCAACCTATCGCTAGTTTTGATGAAGTTAACAAAGACTTAATAGCAGGCGTGGAAGCTGAAAAAACAATTGTTGCTGTCAACCGAGAAATAGCAGATAGCTACGCAAATTTCGTTAGACAACTTGAAGGTTATAGAAATGGATTGCCGGGAAAACTGATTGCTGATCTTGGTGATACAGTGATTGAGCTATATAACGCATTTAACCGTAATGATGCACCGAAAGATCTGCTTTCGAGTATAAAATTACCACTCGTTCAAGGTCAACGAATTGAAATTGCTTTTCAAACTGATCCTGGGAATTATTACGATGCTTTACATATTTTGAGTGAAGGTCATATACGATGCATGGGGTTGGCGATATTAATGGCTAAGAACCTGAGGGAGAATTGTCCTATTTTAATATTTGATGATCCTGTAAATGCTATAGATGATGAGCACAGGAAAGCAATTAGGCTTACGCTATTTCAGGATGGATACTTTCACGATAAACAAATTATTCTAGCAATTCACGGAAATGAATTTTTTAAGGATGTCCATCAATTAATCGGAAGTGAAGCGGCGCAAGCGTCTGAGTCCTATATTTTTAAATCTCAATATAATGATCACCACATACAGGTTGATTCTCTAAGAAGACCTAAAAATTATGTTCTTGCTGCAAATGAGCTCTGTGAGCAAGGTGATTATCGGGATTCATTAATGTCGTCGCGCCGAGCTTTGGAGGATCTTTGTAATAAGGTCTGGTGGCATTTTGTGAGAAATGGTGGAGGCATGATAAGTATTAGTAAAAGAAATCCTGATGCTCCTTGGGATCTTAGGGTTCTCGCCGAAAAATTACGCGCGGAATTTAGGAAAGCAAGCTTTGAGATTCAAAACAAAGAAAATATAGTTGATGCTTTGAATCGGTTGCTTGGTGAAAACGGTCAACACGTTCATTGGGTTTATCTTAACCAGGGAACACATGAAGAAAATGATAGAGAAGAATTTGATCAAGCAATAGTTGCTGATATTGTAAACTGTCTCAAACAGCTAGATGCTTCTGTACAGAGATAAATGAAAGTTATCATGATAGGCACAAACAATTACAAGATGTATGAAGGGAATAGAACCTGTCGGCGAGTAGTTTGCCTATCACCTGTAGATGGATTTACCGGACTTTATAAGAAAATTAACATGGGTAATCATGTCCTTTATCATTATTGATCTGTCAGATTGCGATCCCGAGCAGCTTGAGCAATTGGGTACCAAAACCAAGTTCTGGTATAACGATGAGCAGGGTAAACGCAGGCTGTTTAAGGAAGGCCGGCCGGGTACGGGTGAAAACTGGGCAGAAAAAGTGTGTTGTGAATTATGTGCCCTGCTGAATATCCCCCATGCACAATATGAACTGGCTGTCTGGAAAAATCAACGTAAGGGCATTGTCTCTCCCACGTTTGTTCCCGAAGGTGGGCGGCTGATACTGGGTAATGAGCTATTGGCCAAAGTGGTCAAGGATTATGATGATACCCGTCGTTACCGGCTCAGGCAGCATACAATACGTATTGTTATGGCAGTGGCGGCATCGGAAGGTATTGATTTTCCTATTGGCTGGAAACCACCAAAGGAAGTGGCAGATGCTGCGGGTGTGATGGCAGGTTATCTTATGCTCGATGCGCTGGTCAGTAATCAGGACAGGCACCATGAAAACTGGGGACTGGTTTCTGTACCGGAAAAAGGCATATTCCTGGCCCCGACCTTTGATCATGCCTCCAGTCTGGGTAGGAATGAAACAGATGTCAGTCGAATTGAGCGTTTGCAAACAAAAGACAGCGGTCGGAGTGTTGAGTCTTATGTTGCGCGAGCCAAATCGGCTTTTTATTTGTCAAATACCAACGCTCATCCTTTATCAACACTGGATGCTTTTGTTGAGGCAGCAAAACTCCGTCAGGAAGCTGCCCGGTATTGGCTGGATATGCTGACAAGGCTTGATTTAGCTGATTTTGAAGCTATTTTATCCCGTGTACCCGATACTGAAATTTCTCAACCGGCACGTGAGTTTGCGTGCAGAATGCTGGAGTTGAATCGTAAAAGATTACTTGAAGTGGATTATTAGACTAGAATGAATACCATGAAGGCACTTTTTATTGCATGGCAAGATGCCAAAACCCGAAGCTGGGCACCCGTTGGGCGCCTGACCCGAGAAAATGGTGTCTACCGATTTGTTTATACAAGGGGAGCGGAAGAACTCCCGAACTTCCGTCCGTTTGGTCGCATGCAGGATTTACATAAGGTTTATCAGTCGGAAGAGCTTTTTCCTATTTTTGCTAACCGGATTCTGGCCAAAAACCGTCCTGAATATGAGGATTATCTGAAATGGCTAGGTCTGTCGGCGGCACAACATGATGCACTGGAAGAACTTGCACGAACAGGCGGGGTGAGAGCAACAGATTCACTGGAAATTTTTCCCTGTCCGGAGCCAACCGAAAATAAAAACTATGAAGTGTACTTTTTTTGCAGAGGCTTGCGTCACCAGCATAAAGAAAACCAGGAAAGAGCTCGCACTCTTGCGAAAGGTGAGCAACTGTTTTTGATGCAGGACTTGCAGAATCAATATGATGATATGGCCTTGCTGATGCGTACGGGCGATCCCATTACACTTGTAGGTTACACTCCCCGTTATTATTCTGCTGAATTTACGCAATTAATTAAAACCAATGGCTCGGACAAGGTAAAAGTCATGGTTGAACAGGTTAATCTCGATGCCCCTGAGCAATATCGCATTTTGTGCCGTTTAAGCAGCCCGTGGCCGGTGAATTTTACGCCATGTGCAAGAAAGCCTTTTGAGGCGCTTGTTTAATTAAGCTTGCAGATAGTCTATGTAAAATGGTGTCCCCGACAGGGTTCGAACCTGTAACCTACGCCTTAGGAGGGCATCGCGCTATCCAGTTGTGCCACGGGGACTTATAGGGCGTGTATGTTAATCACATTGCAGCATATGTAAAGCATTACTGTTATTTGTGAGTTAAGTACTCTGACGTAATATGCAGATTATGGCTGGCGCGGTTTGCTTCTGCGCTCGCTATCTTTATAACGGCGG
>CAZIWG010000091.1:0-5976 GCA_964542925.1 uncultured Granulosicoccaceae bacterium
ACTTCACTACGATGTGAAGCAACATAGCGATAATGCCGGTTTGCAAGCCATAATTGAACGGCAGAATAGAGGCCAAGTGCGACAAGAAATAGAGTTGTGAAAATTGATGCTGACATAATGAGTGACTATTTGTGTTAAATTAAGTTTAATAGGGTGTCAGGGTAGCTTTTGCTAACCAGCCTGACAAGTCGTAATTATATGGAGTCACTGATGGCACAAAATGCAAGTAATTTGATTTGGATCGACCTGGAAATGACCGGGTTAGATACGTTTAATGATCATATCATCGAAATAGCAACGATTGTAACTGATAAAGACCTGAATATTCTGGCGGAGGGTCCGATTGTGGCCATTCATGTTGAAGATGGTATTTTAGATGGTATGGATGCTTGGAATACCAAGCAGCACGGCCAATCAGGTTTAGTTGAACGTATTCGTCAAAGTCACTTCACCACTGCTGATGCTGAACAACAAACGCTTGAATTTCTTAAGCAACATGTGCCCCAAGGGAAATCGCCTATGTGTGGCAATAGCATTTGTCAGGATCGTCGCTTTATGGCGCGAATGATGCCAGATCTTGAAGATTACTTTCTTTATCGAAATTTAGATGTCAGTACACTTAAAGAATTAGCAAGCCGTTGGGCTCCTCAGATTTATAAGGGGCACTCAAAGTCATCATCACACCTTGCGATGGATGATGTACGCGATTCTATAGACGAGTTGAAGTATTACCGGGATAACTTCTTAAAAGTGTAATTACTGGATAATAAAGTTAGTGAAATAAAGATCTTCGATAGGGAGATCTTTAATTTCATCTTTTAAGGCAGCACGAATACCATTTAATGCTTTGACCCTCAAACGCTCTTTACCTGTTGTTGAATACAGCTCCATCGCTTCTTGTCCACTGAGCAGCATGAGCAAGGTATGACGAATAATGCTGTCATGATGGAGTATTTTTTCACTTTTAGACATATCAGAAAGCTTGAGTTGGATTTGTACTTGCAAAAAACGCGAGCGTTTACCATCACGTATATTCACGACAAAAGCCGGTTTTAAGGGCAAATAACCAGATCCTTCTTGTGGAGTACCGCTTCCGCCACCTCCTGCAGATGCCATAGTGAAAGATGAGATGCAAAGCAAAATGAAGGCACTGAAAAGTAGTACTGATTTTTTCATAGTGATGTCCTGTTATTAATCTAGCAATTCCTTAACTGTGCTATCGGCTGGAAGAGTAGTTTCTTAAATTATTTCTAACATGAAACGCTAAAACGAGAGTAAATATAGATAGAATATTATTAAAATACAGATAGTTGTGAGAAAAATGTTACCAATGCCGATAATATTAATATTTAGCTATCAAGATTTTCTGAGGAGGGACGTTACAGTTTATGAACATGGTGTAAACAGTTATGTTCATGGTGTTTTGCTTCCCAAACTCTGCAACATTGCAGAATCTTCTTACCCCAGACTTTTTCTGGGGTTTTTTTTGTCTGTTAACAAATGTGAACAATGATTAACAACAACAATTTGAATAATAAAGGCTCTTAATATTCTATAAAGATGGTCGATACAAAGGGTATATATGTTGTAAATAGTTGAGCATCAAGTTAATGCTGCAAATAAAGATTGTGGGAAGCAACAATGTCTAACCCCTTAGCAAAGAAATCGGTAGCTGTCATTGTTGCTGAACGGGCAACCTTGCCACTGTCATTTTTGCAGGTATTGGAATCGAACGACTATTCGGTTGAATGGTTAGAGTCGGCTGATTTAATTTATTCTGAACTAGAAGAAAAGAACCCTGACTTCCTGTTTTTTGATCACACAAAGATACCCGATGTGATGGGTGATTTTTGTCAGCAAACTTGCAAGGATTTAAGTTGTCCATACACCCGTATTTTTTCAATTGGAAAATGTCCGGAAGAGATGTTATTAGCGACGCTGTATGAAGTCGGTGTCAGTGAGCATATCGATTGCAACACATCAAAGACCGAATTAACACAACGGCTTAGCAACATAATTAAAGCGTATAAAGATGAAATGCGTATTCAACATATGGCTTATCATGATGCGTTAACGGGTTTACCTAATCGTCTTTTGTTGATAGACCGAATAGAACATGCTGTTTCACGTGCAGAACGCCAAAATAAATTGGTTGCATTGTTATTACTCGATCTTGATCAGTTTAAATTAATTAATGACACATTAGGTCATGAAGTGGGTGATGAATTGATTGCAGAGGTTGCTTTGCGATTAAAAGGGCAGGTTGGTGGGCTTGATACTGTGGCGCGTTTGGGCGGCGACGAATTTATTGTTTTACTTGAGTCGATAAATTCACCCGCAGATGCAGCAGTTAAAGCATTGGGGATAAATGAAATTCTTACAGTGCCATTTTGTATTAATGATAAAGAGCTACATATAACAGCAAGTATAGGGATTGCTCTTTCTCCAGTTGACGGACGGTCTATTGGTCGGCTTATGAAGCATGCAGACACCGCAATGTATAAAGCGAAAGACGCGGGACGCAATCGTTTTTGTTTTTATCAAGTGGCGATGGCAGAGCACATTACAGATAGACTTTCCCTTAGCAATGACCTTTACCAAGCATTAAGAAATGATGAATTTGTCGTTTACTACCAACCTCAAGTAGAAGCCGCAACGGGAAATATAACCGGAATGGAAGCATTAGTTCGGTGGCAACATCCACAGCGAGGGCTAGTATCACCTGCTGCGTTTCTACCACTAGCGGAAGAAAATGGATTAATTGTACCCATTAGTGATCGTGTACTGGAGAAGTCATGTCAACAAATTGAACAATGGCGTTTAAGTGGCATTAAGGTTCCGCATGTTGCTGTGAACATTTCAACAAAACATTTTTACAACATTGATCTTGTTGCACGAGTTAAAGAACTGGTAGGAAAATATAAACTAAAAGGTAGTGATATCACATTGGAGATAACTGAAACCACTGCAATGAATTCTCCCGAAGAAATTATTCCAATATTAAATGAGCTAAAAGCAATGGGAGTAGGTTTGGCGATGGATGATTTTGGTACTGGGCACTCATCATTGGCATATTTAAAGCGTTTCCCTATAGACACTTTAAAAATTGATCGTGCTTTTGTTATGGATTTAGAAACAGATAATGATGATGAAAAAATTGTTATCGGTATTTTGTCATTGGGTAAGGTTTTTTCAATGAAAGTTGTTGCCGAGGGGGTTGAGACGCTTGAGCAAGCAGCGATCCTTTTAAATCACGATTGTGAAACGATACAAGGTTATCTTTTTAGTAAACCTGTCGATGCTGTTTTTATGGGTGAAATGCTTAAGCTAGGTCGCATACTGCCTGAGCAAACTGAGATTAATCCGAGTTTTTTTAAAATGGGTCTTGTAACGTAGAACTGATAGCTGTTTGGATGACAGCTTATCAGGGAGGAAATAATGGAAATTATTGCTGGACATAGGGAAGAGTGCACGTTTCCAGATTCACATAGGCATCTTCCAATGCAAAGTCAAATTGCCCTGATGTTCATGGCAATTATGCTTGCGTTCGGCATTTTGGCATCATTATTAAATAGCTGGATTACAACAAGGGCTTTTGAGGAAAATCTAGATAAGAAGGCGGAGCGTTATATACAAACGGTTTTTAATGAATACATGGAACATCAAGATGATATACAAGTGGATTTTTTTCAAAATCAGTTAGATCAAGTTTTAGAAGACGAGGATATTCAGTCAATAGGATTATATAATTCTAGAAATGAAGTTATTATTTATTCAGGACTAGAAATAACAGTACCTAAGAAAATTTACAGCAGCGAGTATAGAAATGTTTCTTCACTAATTCGCAATAATAATGTTCGTTATTATAAATTTAGTTTCTTATCTTTATCAACAACAGAGTTCAATGCTTATATGAAGGGGCAGAAAGTTGCTTCGATTATATTGAGTATTAATGATGATTTGGTTTTTCATACAGCACAAAAAGCATTTGTTTGGACATTTTTAGCATCAATGGTGGCAGCAATTTGTACGATGTTATTAGCAGTCATTGTTATTAGGAAATTCACAGGCCCATTTGACAGGTTATCTAAAGCGATGGGGAATGCACAATTAGGTCAGCGAGGTGTAAGAGTGACCCCGGGAGGTGCTAGTGAAGTATATCAGATGGCAACATCCTTTAATGCCATGATAGCGGTGCTAGAGCGTAGAGAAGAGAATCTACTAGAGCAAAAAAGGGCACTCGAGCAACAGATAAATGTTAGAGAGATGACCGAATTAGAATTAAAAAACATAACATCCAGATTGCAATCTATATTTGATAACGTAACGGATGGTATTGTCGTTGTTGATGAGAATTGTAAAATCGTTTCAATGAATACGTCAGCCAACAGAATATACGGTTATGAAAATGGTGAAATTATTAGCAAAGATTTAGACCTTATTATGAAGACTGTGTTTCTGAAAATTGCTATGAGCAGTTTGAAAGGTGACGGTAATAAATCAGCTAATTATGAAACAATGGCTATCTGTAAGTCTGGGAAGCATATTCCTACAGAGATTGGTATAAGTTCAATGAGTTTCTCGGGTAGAGAGCATTACTTGATTACCATAAGAGATATCACGGAACGTAAAAAATCAGATGAAGAATTAAATGACTATAGGTTACATTTAGAATCGATGGTGCTAGAACAAACTAAAGACATAGCAGAGTCACGTGATGCAGCAATGGCTGGTGAAAGAGCGATGTCAACATTCCTTGCAAATATGTCACATGAACTTAGAACGCCAATGCACGGAGTGTTGAGTTACGCTAATATCGCATTAAAAAAGATTGATTCTGTACCAACTGAAAAGACTAAAGAATTTCTTAATGAAATAAAAGAAAGCGGAAATAATTTACTGGATATTATTAATGATCTACTGGATTTATCAAAGATGAAATCCGGAAAGATGAAATATCATTATTCTCAAGTTTATTTTAGCAATATTGTTAAAGATGTTGAAAGGCAAATGACAGCGCTAGCAGAAAAAGATGATAGGTCATTAAATCTTAATGTAACGGGCAATGAGATACCTTTTGACATGGATGAAATGAGGATGATGCAAGTTGTACGTAATTTATATGCTAATGCAATAAAATTCTCAGAGCAGGGTACTGAAATTAAAGTTGATATTGATTATACAAACAATGATAAATTGGTTTTTTCAATATTTAACTATGGTGTAGAAATACCGAAAGGAGAGGATGAGATAATATTTAAGAATTTTGAACAAAGCAGTAATACTAAAAGCAATGCGGGTGGGACAGGATTGGGTTTGCCTATTTGTAGAGAGATTGTTGAGCTTGGTCATGATGGTGAAATTAAAGTGGATAAAAACGTCTCGGGAGGAGCAAGATTTATCATTAATATTCCATCTATATCAAGAATTGATGATACAGAGGTCAACCTTAAGGAGACGCATCATTTTTAATGATGTGAATTATTGTGATTAATAAACCTAATGTTTTAATAGTTGATGATGACCCTAGGAATGTTCGTATTTTATATGAAATTCTTGGCGATGATTTTATCTTAAGCTCATCTTCTGATGGGGAGCAAGCACTTGAAGATGTCGAGAAGTCGCCACCTGATATAGTTTTATTAGATATCATGATGCCTGGCATAGATGGTTATGAAGTATGCAAGCGATTAAAGTCATCATCTCAGTACAGTAATATAAAGATAATTCTCGTTTCAGGAAAGGCGTTAACTGAAGAAAGGTTAAAGGGTTATGATTCAGGCGCAGATGACTTCGTGACAAAGCCCTTTGATATGGATGAAATATTTGCAAAAGTAAATGTTTTTGCAAAGTTAAAATCAATGGAAGAGGTCAATAAATTAAAAACCGACTTTCTTAGTTTGATTAGTCATGAAATGGGTACGCCACTTAATCATATTATTGGATTATCTGATTTATTGATAAAACAAGGAGGAT
>CAZIWG010000092.1:0-5920 GCA_964542925.1 uncultured Granulosicoccaceae bacterium
GTAATGCTGAGATGACCTCGGTCGTTGAAACTAGTCAATCACTTCGCGTAGCGATTCTTTCTGATTCTGATAAACAACGTCAGAACCTAAAAGTGCTTTTGACATCAAGTGGCATGGAAGTGGTAGATGAACAACCACTGTCAAGCATGACAATTAAACAAATCACTATAGATAATACAGATGTTTTACTTGTTGATATGGATGACAATGTTGAACATGAATTAGACTTCTTAGATGAATTGCTAGATTCACCTGTTCCTATATTGTTTAATGATGCTTCATCTACACGTATGAAAGCAGCGCAACGAAACAGTGATTGGGGCAGAATGCTCACTAAAAAGTTAGCCCATGTGGCTGGATTTACAGACTATCAACGTAACCCCAAAATAGAGAATAAAGTTGCAACTGTTGAAGAATCCATAGATGAAATAATTATTGAGAATGAGCCTGAGATAGCAGAGCCTGCTGCATACTTAATTGAGGCGGAGTATTTAGAAGAGATTGAGCAACAAGCCATTCACCGTGTTGAAGATGAAATAAATCATGAACAAGATGATAAAAAAGAAGTTGGTCAGCCGGTTAGTACTGCTGGGATTACTGCAAGAAATGTTTGGGTCATCGGTGCATCAATTGGTGGACCGCAGTCGGTAAAGCGCTTTTTAGCTAGCATACAAACAAACTTGCCAGTCGCTTTTGTATTGGCGCAACATATAGGCAGTAATTTTGTTTCGCTGCTTGCTAAGCAATTAGATAAAGTCACTACTATGAACGTCATGGCAGCGAAAGAAGGTCATTTATTAAAGCATAATGAAGTAGTGATTGCGCCTACATCACAACGTATCACATTAGACAAGCAAGGCTATGTGCGTTTAAAACCTATGGAATCCAAAAGTATTTACACACCATCAATAGACACGGTGATGACAGATATTTCTATGCGCTACGGTGTGCATACTAGTGCCATTATGTTTAGTGGTATGGGTAATGATGGTGTACGTGGTTCGCAATTAATTTCATCACGTGGTGGTCGTGTTTGGGCACAAGATGCAGAAAGTTGTGTGATAAGTAGTATGCCTGATTCAACCAGACAAGCAGGTATCGTAGGATATAACGGTTCGCCAGAAGAATTGGCGGGTCAATTAGATGAATATTTTAAAACGAATACTAAATAGGGAGCGTAGCTTATGTCACAAGCCGCTAGACACGTTGCAAGCCAGGTTCTTTCTTTGCATGGAGAGCGTGTTATTTTGCCTAATACGGCAGTTGCCGAAATTATCCCTTACTTTAAACCCGATACATTATCTGATGCGATAGGAAAAAGCGCACCGGATTGGCTTTTAGGCATGATTGCATGGCGAGGTATTACTGTTCCTTTAATTAGTATTGAAACACTATTTGGAAGTCGCTATGAGCAGCAAGGTAAACGTTCTAGTATCGCGATAATTAATGCGGTGGGTGATGCTGCCGGTGTGCCTTATTTTGCGATTGTGACACAAGGTATTCCACGTCTTTTACAGGTGTTAGGGAACACACTGAGTCCAATTGATGAGTCAGGCGATGATAATAGAGCCATTGCATGTCATGTTGTATTAGATGGTGATGTGGCGATAATTCCCGATATGGATGAAGTAGAGGCAATGTTAAAAAATGCCTTTATGGTTTCTTCGGCATCAGGAAAGAAGAAAAAATCGAAGAAAAAGAATAAAGCGACATCTAAAAAGAAAAAATAATCACCGTTTTAATATTATAGAAAATCCCCCCATAGACTTTGAATGGCGCTGATAGTTGCGATGGCAGCGGTTTCGGTGCGTAGTATCCTTGGACCTAATTGAATACCTTGATAGCCTTTTGTATAAGCATGATCGCGTTCTTTGCTACTGAATCCACCTTCAGGTCCGATAAGAATGGTAATAGCAGAGGGTTTAGGAGAAATTAAGCTTAAACTTTGATTTGACTCAGGATCTAGCAAGATACGACATTGTTCTGTTTTTTGTTCAAGAAATGTTTCAAAGTATTGCGCGGTTTTAATTTGTGGAAGTTTGTTGCGCCCAGATTGTTCACAGGCACTTCGAATAACACCTTGCCAATGTTGTAGACGTTTTTCTAGTCGTTCACCTTTTAAATTCACGGTACAACGCTGACTAAAAATAGGAATAATATTATCTACACCGAGCTCAGTTGCTTTCTGTAAGGTAAAGTCCATGCGTTCACCGCGTGAAATACCTTGGGCAAGGGTAATAGATATAGGTGATTCAATATCATTATTATAAAATTCTTTGAGATCGATGCTTGCACTGCGTTTGCTAATAGATGAGATGATTGCGTTGTATTCACCACCTTGACCATTAAAAATTAAAATTTCTGTTCCAGCTTTAAGGCGAAGTACATTCGCAATATAATTTAGGCGCTCTCCTTCAAGGGTAAGAGTTAGCTGTTCAGCAAGCGGAGTATCCAAATATAATCGTGATGTACGCATATTAGTCTGCTGTGGCTTTATGGATACCTTCAATGGCGGTACGTGCCATCAGCTCAATTTCATCGTTATTAATGACATAAGGCGGTATAAAATAAACCACATTACCGATTGGGCGCAATAGGACACTATTGTTTAATCCGTGTTGGTAAACCTTAAGCCCTCGTCGTTCTTTCCAATCATAGGCTTCACGGGTGTGTTTGTTTTTGACCATTTCAATCGCCAGCACCATGCCATGTTGGCGGATCTCAGCGACATGAGGGTGATCTTCTAATTCGGCGACGGCTTGTCGCATGAAGGTGGATTTTTCTTTATTTTTCTTGATGACATTGTCAGAGGCAAAAATATCGAGTGTGGCTAAGGCAGCACGACAACCTAATGCATTACCGGTATAACTATGGGAATGCATAAAGGCAGTGAGGTTTTCGTAGTCATCATAGAACGCTTGGTAAATTTTATCGGTGGTGAGTGTGACTGATAAAGGTAAGTAGCCACCAGTGAGCCCTTTTGATAAACACATAAAATCGGGGCTAATATTTGCTTGCTCGCAAGCAAATAGGCTACCGGTTCTACCAAAACCGACAGCGACTTCATCTGCAATTAAATGTACATTGTGGCGGTCACAGGCTTCGCGTAGCATGCTGAGATAAATAGGATCATACATGCGCATACCACCAGCACATTGTATCAATGGTTCAATGATGACAGCGCAACACTCATCAGCGTATTGTTCTAGTGTTGATTCCATTTCTGCAAATAGCCGTACCGAATAATCATGACAGGATTCACCCTGTTCACGGTGATAACAGTCAGGTGATTTCACTGCAATCACATCAAGCATCAATGGACCATAGGTATCTTTATATAATTCGACTTGGCCGACTGATAAGGCCCCGAGTGTTTCACCGTGATAACTGTTAGTGAGGCTAATAAAACGTTTTTTGTTACGTTTTCCGGTATTGTACCAATAATGAAAACTCATTTTAAGCGCAACTTCGACAGCAGAGGAACCATTGTCAGCATAAAAGCAGCGTTTGAGTGTATGGGGGGTAAGCTCAATGAGTCGTTCAGATAATTCAATAACGGTTTCATGTGTGAAACCAGCGAGGATAACGTGTTCAAGGGTATCGAGTTGCTGTTTAAGCGCATCATTAATACGTGGGTTACAATGACCGAATATATTTACCCACCAGGAACTGATGGCATCAATATAACGGTTACCCTCAAAGTCTTCTAACCAAACACCACTTCCAGACTTTATCGGGGTAATAGGTAACTGCTCATGGTCTTTCATCTGTGTGCAGGGATGCCACAGCACAGAGAGATCGCGTTGCTTGAGCGTTTTGTTATCCAAGATTAAGTTCGTTCCAGAGCCTAGCAGTTGGTTCTGCACGGTTCATTGAATAAAAATGAAGCCCGGGTGCACCGGCATCAATGAGTTGCTCGCAAAGTTGCAAAGTCACATCAAAACCAAAGGCACGGATAGAATCAAGATCGTCACCATAGCCTTCAAGACGCGTTGTGATCCAACGCGGAATCTCGGTGCCACAACTAGCAGAGAAACGGGCTAACTGAGTGTAGTTAGTGATCGGCATGATGCCCGGAATAATTGGGATAGTTACATCAAGGCGTTGGCAATCATCTACAAAGCGTACCCATGCATCTGCATTATAAAAATACTGTGTGATTGCAGCATCGGCGCCGGCTTGTGCTTTTTTTGCAAATTGAATGAGCTCATCCTGCATACTCTTCGATTGAGGGTGCTTTTCTGGATAAGCAGCAACTTCAATTGTAAAATGGTCCGCAGTTTCTTCACGAATATATTCAACCAATTCGTTAGCAAATTGGAATTCACCAGGATCGTCCATGCCATCAGGAAGATCGCCGCGAAGTGCCACAATGCGAGAAACACCCGCGTCTTTATATTGTTGCAGTAAGCCAGATATTTTTTGTTTTGTTGAACCAATACAAGTGATATGCGGTGCGGCATTAATGCCGTGCTGCATGATGGTTTGTACCGTATCAAAAGTACCATCCTGTGTTGTACCGCCGGCACCATAGGTGCAGGAAATATAATCAGGCTTAAGCTTTTTTAGCTTAACCAAGGTTGCTTCAATATTTTCCTTGCCCTTATCCGTTTTGGGCGGGAAAAATTCACAACTAAAAGAGTGATTATTAGTATTAGTCATTTTTGTCATCCGAGAGAAGTCTGGAGGAAATACCCCCATGACTTATTCACGTTTGCCCTGTGCAGATGGAAACCTTCATGGTCTCCATCTGCTGTGGGTACCCTATGTCATTTCCGTTTAGTAACGGTAATGATTCGGTTTAAATGGACCTTCAACTGGCACACTGATGTAGTCAGCTTGTTCTTGAGAAAGTGTGCTTAAATGCGCGCCAACTTTCTGTAAGTGCAAACGAGCTACTTTCTCATCAAGAATTTTTGGTAAAATATATACCTCATTTTTGTAATCAGCTGAGTTTTTGTAAAACTCCATTTGTGCCATTACTTGGTTGGTAAATGAAGCAGACATCACGAAACTTGGATGTCCAGTTGCACAACCCAAGTTCACTAAGCGGCCTTTTGCAAGAACGATGATCTTTTTACCGTCAGGGAAGATAACGTGATCAACTTGTGGTTTGATTTCAGACCATTCGTATTTTTCAAGAGATGCAATATCAATTTCAGAATCAAAGTGACCAATGTTAGAGACAATGGCTTCGTTCTTCATCGCGGCCATGTGATCATGGTTAATCACGTTCATGTTACCTGTCGTTGTTACAAAGATATCACCTTGTGAACATGCATCGTTCATATCAACAACACGGTAGCCTTCCATTGCCGCTTGGAGTGCGCAGATAGGATCGATTTCTGTTACCCATACTGTTGCGCCCATACCTTTAAATGCTTGTGCACAGCCTTTACCAACATCACCGTAACCGAGGACGACAGCAATCTTACCTGCAATCATTACATCGGTGGCACGTTTGATTGAATCGATTAACGATTCACGACAACCATATAAGTTATCGAACTTAGACTTAGTTGCTGAATCGTTGACGTTCATAGCAGGGAAAAGTAATTCACCCTTTTCTTGCATTTCATATAAACGATGAACGCCCGTGGTGGTTTCTTCGGTAACGCCTTTAACGCTACCCGCAGTATCTTGCCAAAGTGTTGAACCATCTGAGATAGTGCGACGTAATACATTAAGAATTTCTTTGTATTCTTCGTTGTCATCATCTTTGGTTGCCGGTATAGCGCCCGCTTTTTCAAACTCAACACCTTTGTGTACGAGTAAAGTCGCATCACCACCATCATCTAAGATCATGTTAGGTAATGTGCCATCTGGCCAGATTAATGCTTGCTCAGTACACCACCAGTATTCTTCAATTGTTTCGCCTTTCCAGGCAAATACAGGAATATTTTGATCAGCAATTGCTGCA
>CAZIWG010000093.1:0-5505 GCA_964542925.1 uncultured Granulosicoccaceae bacterium
GGATAACCGCTGAAAGCATCTAAGCGGGAAGCCTCCCTCGAGATGAGATCTCACTTGGACCTTGAGTCCACTGAAGGGCCGTTGGAGACTACAACGTTGATAGGCAAGGTGTGGAAGCGCAGTAATGCGTGAAGCTAACTTGTACTAATTGCCCGTGAGGCTTGACCATATAACACCCAAGTAGTTTGAAAGGTGTTCGTTCGGTTGAGCAAATGCAATATACCCAAAGCCTTAATCAGCTTTCCAGATTCGATTGAAACGATTGTCATTGCGAGCGATAGAGACGCAATCTAATGTTTTGATCAACCAGTTTGCCTGGCGGCAATAGCGAAATGGAACCACCCGATCCCATCCCGAACTCGGAAGTGAAACGTTTTAGCGCCGATGGTAGTGTGGGGTCTCCCCATGCGAGAGTAGGTCACTGCCAGGCTTTAATTCCGGAAACCCCGTAGCTCATCGAGTTACGGGGTTTTCTTTTGTCTGTTATTTAAAAATATTTCACCATTGTTTCTGGACGTTTCTCCGATCTTTGCTATATAGCTAATAATAAATAGATTGTTGAGGATTAGAGAATGTCATTTTCTGCAGAACCCACTCCTGGTGAATATTATCGAGATATGGATCTTGAAGTCGATTTTGTCGTGGTCAATATGGATGAGTATGAAGGGATAATCACGATTCGTCGTGAAGAAGAAATTGATACGGTTGAAATTACTTTGGATGACTGGGATGAAATGACAATTGAACCGGCCGATGCGCCTGCCCAAAATTTTGATATGGAAAGTCAGTTTAGCTCAGATGGTGATGAGATTGTTGATGAAGTTGAGCCTGATCCGGATGCGGATTTGTTTGATTTAAGTGGGGGAGATTAAGGGGCAGGTTTGCCTGTAGGGCGGTACCTTTGGCTTCTGTGGCTCTGTACATTTTTTGCTGTCTATTTAGCTTTTGTGGGTTGGATATTCACCACTTACAGAATTCCTATCGGGCTTCGTTGTAAGTACCGCAACCATTTCCAATGGTTCGCGGCAAAAAAAGCCGCTGTTTTAATAGCGGCGAAGTATTGCTTTGAGGTAAGAAGAAACGCAAACTCTACGATTAAGCTCTACTGTGATATGAAACTTCCGTTTTCCATCCCTGTGATGATGCACCTGCACCTGTACTTTCTAAATTGCCACTATCAGAGGAATTCTTCTGCAGGAACTGACTTAGTTTAATTTCCTGTAAATAGCTGTAAATTTGGCTACTCAGGTTGTGCCATAAAATATCACTACTTACACCTTCAGAACTAATAGCATCTTCACCACTGTCTTCCGTTGGTACATCATCTACAGCAGCAACAATGTCGGCAACACTGATATCGTCAGTGCTTCGTGCTAATACATATCCGCCACCAGGACCACGGCGGCCACGTACTAATTTCTGAGAGCGTAAACGTGCAAATAATTGTTCAAGATAAGATAAAGATATTTTCTGCTTCTGAGAAATATCAAATAAAGTAATCGGTTTGCTGTCTTCATGTAATGCTAACTCGAGCATTGCTGTAATCGCGTATTGAGAACGAGATGATAATTTCATATTAGTCACTCCCTGAAATTCGAACATTTTTAATGACAAATGAGCGGGATAATTCAGCTAAATAAATCCTAGAAGACAGGTAAATTCCCGACCACGCTTATGAGTTTTACTATGCGATTGAATTAGAACAATGTAAATGCGGTTTTTGTTACAGATTGTTAAATAAAAGTGACTGTAAAATATGAAACAAAGATTAAAAAACCAACAAATACAGTTGGTTATTAACAATAAGTGGTAAAATATTAGTATTACGGTCACAATTGTTCACAGTTGAGCAAGTTTACTTTAATGGGAATTGCCGTTTATGGATATTAGAAGAGATAGAGGTTTACTGAATATATTATTTCCGTTCATGGAATGGTTACCAGAGCTTGCGGATAAAAAAATATTACGTGCAGATGTTATTGCGGGTATTACGGTTGCTCTTGTTTTAATACCCCAGTCTATGGCGTATGCAGCATTAGCAGGTTTACCACCTTATTACGGATTGTATGCTGCTTTCTTACCACCCATTGTTGCTGCTTTGTTAGGATCTTCTCGACAATTAGCGACAGGTCCTGTGGCGGTTGTTTCATTATTAACGGCTTCTGCGCTTGAACCACTTGCTACTGCTGGCAGTGAAAGTTATGTCATTTACGCAATTATGTTGGCGTTAATGGTCGGACTTTTTCAATTAAGTTTGGGAGTGTTGCGTTTGGGTGTGATGGTTAATTTTCTATCGCATCCTGTTGTAATGGGATTCACAAATGCAGCAGCAATTATTATAGCGACCTCACAGTTACCTAAAATATTTGGTATTAGCGTTGAAAAAGAATCGTATCATTACGAAACAGTCTGGAATACCTTGGTTACTGCAAGTAATGAAACACATTTTCTGACGTTAGTGTTTGCAAGTTTAGCATTAGTCATCATGATTTTAATGAAGAAATATTATCCTAAACTACCTGGCGTTTTATTTGCTGTTGTGATTACAACCATTCTGGCATCTGTCATAAATTATGAAAAAACGATGACAATATCGATAGATGAGGTGGTTGATAGCCAAGTGGTTGCGAGTCTTATTGCGCATCGAGAAAGACAAGAAGATATTGAAAAGTTAGATAAATGGATTGCGGAACTTGAAAATGGCGACGAAAATTATAAGGAAATTGCACAACAACTTGATATGGCTATAAAGCATTCGCATACCAATACAAAGCTTTTAAAGCAGGAACGCTTTGTAAAAATAAATACAGATAAAGAAAAACCAGGTCTGTTAGTGCTTGAATCATCATTAATGAACGATCAACAAACTGATGGAAATATCTGGAAGTTTGTTGGATTTGATGAACAAGGTGATGTGAAATTACTGGCCGGTGGTAGAGTCGTAGGTCATATTCCCAGTGGTCTACCTGCTATGCGTATTCCGGAAATTGATTTTGCGTTGATATCACAATTATTTTTCTCAGCGATTACTATTGGTCTTATCGGATTTATGGAAGCGATAGCTATTGCCAAAGCAATGGCAACTCGTACTCGTCAGCGTTTAGATACTAATCAGGAATTAGTTGGGCAAGGAGTTTCAAATATTATTGGAAGTCTTTTTCAAAGTTATCCCATTTCCGGTTCGTTTTCACGAAGTGCAGTAAATATTGGAGCAGGAGCAAAGACTGGATTCTCATCAGTTGTGACAGGTTTAATGGTGTTACTTACGTTACTATTTTTCACTGAGCTACTTTATAACTTGCCGCAGGCGACACTTGCTGCAGTGATTATGATGGCTGTGATTGGTTTAGTGAATGTTAAACATTTTATACACACATGGAAGGTTTACCGTAGTGATGGCATTATCGCTACGATCACCTTCTTTTTAACATTGGCATTTGCACCGCATTTAGAGAACGCGATTATTATCGGTGTCATTCTATCTTTAGGTATGTTTTTGTATCGTAGCATGAAGCCACGCGTTGCATATTTGTCTCGCTTTAATGACGGGACCTTACGCGATGCGGATATGCATCAGTTAGACACTTGTTCAAATGTTTCAGTGATTCGATTTGACGGATCACTTTATTTCGCCAATACCAGTTATTTTGAAGATATGATTATTGAACGGTCGGCAAATAAACCTGAGTTAAAGTACATTGTTGTTGATGGGCAGGGGATTAATTCCATTGATGCGACGGGTGAAGAAATGCTTACCTCTGTGACACGGCGACTTGAAAAAACCGGCATTATTATTATTTTTGCTAATTTTAAGCGTCAGGTGATGTTGGTCTTAAATAATGGCGGTTTTTTGGAAAAGATTGGTGCAGAGCGTTTTTTTGCCACGGCTGATCAGGCACTTGATGCCATTTGGCAAGAACTTGGCGATACACATGACGTTGTTGAATGCCCATTAACAATGGCTTGCGTGGTTGAGGGTGCTAAAGATAAATAATGTGGTTAATAAACGGCTGTACGGGTCGATATGTAGATGGTAGGAACAGCTAAATCACTGTCATTTATAGGTGTATTATGATGGTAACTGTCTGTATTTAATTAATATTTTTTGTACTTTAGTATATAATCAAATTCTTATATACTTATCGAAATCATTAATTTCTGTTTAGTCGCCGGCTCGTTTACTCTACGAGCCTTATTTTTAGGATTAGGTGAAGCATGTCTGCAACAGCCTCGGAAACATCTGCTGCGAATAACGATCGTATTGAAGTTAAAAACACCACTTGCTACATGTGTGCATGCCGTTGTGGTATTCGCGTCACGCTGCGCGAAGGTGAAGTGCGCTATATTCAGGGCAACCCAGACCACCCACTTAACAAAGGTGTGATTTGTGCCAAAGGTGCATCGGGCATCATGAAGCAATACTCCCCAGCACGTTTAACCAAACCCTTAAAACGTAAAGCCGGTAGTGAGCGTGGAGCGGGTGAGTTTGAAGTGATTTCATGGGACGAAGCCTTCGATACGATGGAACAGCGTCTGAGCCATATTCGTAAAACCGATCCTAAGAAATTTGCTTTGTTCACAGGCCGAGATCAAATGCAGGCATTAACGGGTTTATTTGCAAAACAATTTGGTACGCCTAACTACGCAGCACACGGTGGTTTCTGTTCCGTGAATATGGCCGCGGGTATGATTTACACCATTGGCGGTTCATTCTGGGAATTTGGTGGTCCTGATTTAGATCGTTCTAAACTGTTTATCATGATCGGTACAGCAGAAGATCATCACTCCAACCCAATGAAAATCGCGCTGTCTAAGTTTAAGCGTGATGGTGGTAAATTTATTTCTATTAACCCTGTTCGCACGGGTTACTCGGCGATTGCAGATGAATGGGTACCGATTAAACCGGGAACCGATGGCGCGTTAATTTTATCGTTGATTAATGAAATTATTAAACAAGGTTTGTTTGACCGTGAATTCCTAGTTCGTTATTCGAATAGTGCTCAGCTGGTTAACATGGATGAGAACAGTACCGAATACGGAATGTTTGTTCGCGCTGAAGTGGCGGAAGAAGAAAGTTGTTTCGATCCACAGAATAAACTTTGGTGGGATATTAAAACTAACAAAGCCGTTGTTACTCACACAGATGACATCGAACCGCGCTTGTTAGGTGAGTTCAATCTAGATGACGGCACTCCCGTAAAACCTTCGTTCCAATTACTTGTTGATCAAGTTAAAGAATACTCACCAGAATGGGCTGAAGGCATAACAGGTATACCTGCGGATACGATTCGTCGTCTTGCTTATGAAATGGGTGTGACAGCGCGAGACCAAAAAATTGAATTACCGATTGCCTGGACCGATGTTTGGGGCAAGGATCATGAAACAGTCACAGGTAATCCAGTGGCTTTCCATGCGATGCGTGGTTTGGCAGCGCATTCAAACGGCTTCCATTCCATTCGCGCCTTATCAATCTTAATGAGTATGCTGGGCACCATTGATACACCG
>CAZIWG010000094.1:0-5473 GCA_964542925.1 uncultured Granulosicoccaceae bacterium
TTTGGCGGAGAAGAAGGGATTCGAACCCTTGATACGCTATAAACGTATACACACTTTCCAGGCGTGCTCCTTCAACCGCTCGGACACTTCTCCAGAATTTTAGGGCGAAGATTGTATCATAGGAATAAAATTCTTTCTGAGAGAATCTTCATCTATAAACGAAGCCATCTGCTAAGCATACTTACGACATTTGCTCGTTCGCAGAACGAGTGTGGAGTAAGTATGCTTGGCAGGGTGGCGGACTTCCCTTGATGGGAAATAAAACTGAATTGAATGTAAGGAAGAGCTGGCACATTCGCCCCAGCTCAGCGATAATACCGCCCGACTCGCGTCGGTCCTTCCGCAACGAGATGTTGTGAACCCGGTCAGGCCTGGAAGGGAGCAGCCGCAGCAGCTGATTCGTGTGCCGGAGTGTGGCTGGCGTGAGTCACTTTTCTTCTAAGTACTTGTTTTTCTATAGCTGATCTGTGCAAATCATGGGTGCAGCGAGCCGCTTGAGTCGGTAGAATAGAGCGCTATAACAATTATCCCTTAGAGAGTATTCATGAGCTATCAGGTGCTGGCGCGGAAATGGCGTCCTCGCAGCTTCAAGGAAATGGTCGGTCAGAGCCATATTCTGCGAGCATTGATTAACGCCTTAGATAATGATCGGCTGCACCATGCCTATTTATTTACGGGTACGCGCGGTGTGGGTAAAACCACCATTGCACGTATTTTAGCCAAATCACTTAACTGTGAAAAAGGGGTTAGTTCAACGCCTTGTGGTGAATGCAGCACTTGTATTGAAGTGGATGAAGGGCGTTTTGTCGATTTAATCGAAGTCGATGCGGCTTCACGCACCAAGGTCGATGAAACCAGAGAATTACTCGACAATGTACAGTACGCGCCAACGCGTGGTCGTTATAAAGTTTACCTTATCGATGAAGTACACATGTTCTCAAACCATAGCTTTAATGCGCTATTAAAAACACTCGAAGAACCACCACCACATGTGAAGTTTTTACTTGCAACCACCGATCCACAAAAATTACCAGTGACTATTTTATCGCGTTGTCTGCAATTTAATTTGAAGGCATTGCCACAGGATCAGATTCGTGATCATTTAACGTACCTTCTTGAACAAGAAGCTATTCAGACTGACACGGCATCGACTCAGCATATTTCGCGTGCAGCACAAGGCAGTATGCGTGACGCATTAAGTTTGCTTGATCAAGCGATCGCATTTGGTGGCGGTGAGTTAAAAGAAGCGGATGTTTGTGACATGCTGGGTGTCATCGAAAAGCATCATGTTGTTGATGTGTTGAATAGCTTAGTCAGTCGAGATGCAATGGGCTTACTGCAATGTGTTCAAACGATGTCAGAACAGTCTGTCGATTATGAAACTGTTTTGGTTGATTTACTGAGTATGTTGCAACGTATCGCAATTGCACAGGCTGCACCCGATGCGGTTGATGATGCACAAGGTGATCGTGAAGCCGTATTAACGTTTGCAAAAAACATTTCAGCTGAGGATATACAGCTTTATTATCAGATTGGACTCATTGGTCGTCGTGATTTAAATCTTGCACCGCAGTTGCGTGGCGGTTTTGAAATGGTCTTATTACGGATGTTGTCATTTCAACCTAATGAAGCAGGTTCGCAATCAACGAATGCAAGAGCTGTGTCAGTTATTAAGCCCGTCGCAAGTAAACCATCATCTTCACCAACGTCACAAGCTACACAACAACCGAGTGCGGCAACATCTGTTACTGAACCACAGCAAGTAGCACCCTCAAACCTTGTCGCAAAACCATCAGCCGATGCTGAGTGGTCAAGTATTGTTGAAGCAATGGGTGTGGTGGGCTTGGTTCAACAGCTGGCTGTCCATTGTACTTTGGTGTCTCGTGATGATAAGAAATGGACATTATTACTCGGTAATGAAAATAAACAATTACATAGTGAAAAGTTTGAAGGACGTTTACAGGATGCCTTGCAAACTTATTTGCAAACAGAAGTTCGTTTAGAGATTCAAGTAGGTCAGCAACAGGGTGAGACGCCTGCCATGCAAACGGAACGAAATAAACAAGAACGACAACAAATGGCGGAGACGGATGTTGCTAGCGATGCAGTCGTACAGTCATTACAAGAACGTTTTGGTGCAACAGTGCAAGCTGTAAAGCCAATAGATTGAATTTAAGAAGAGGATATAAAAGATGAAAGGCGGACTCGGTGGAATGATGAAGCAAGCGCAAAAGATGCAGGAAAATATGCAAAAGGCGCAAGAAGAATTAGCTAATATGGAAGTCGTTGGCAAAGCAGGTGGCGGAATGGTGGAAGTGACCATGACAGGTCGGCATGATGTGAAGCGCGTGAAAATTGATGATGCCTTGTTAACGGAAGACAAGGATATGTTAGAAGACTTGATTGCAGCTGCAGTGAATGATGCGGTGCAAATGGTTGAAAAAACATCATCTGAAAAGATGTCTGGCATGATGGGTGGAATGTCATTACCACCTGGCTTCAAACTGCCGTTCTAAATGGTTTGTTTGCATGTCGCATAGCCCTTTGATTCAACAGTTAGTTGATGCGTTTTGTTGCTTGCCTGGTGTCGGGCCTAAAAGCGCACAACGGATGGCTTACCATCTTCTTGAACGTGATCGTGATGGGGCTAGATTATTATCGGGTGCGCTCGAAAGTGCAGCAGAAAAAGTAGGCCATTGTCGCGAGTGCCGCACATTCACTGAAGCGGATATATGTAGTATTTGTGAAAGTCCTCGTCGTAATCGTTCATTGCTTTGTATTGTTGAATCACCCGCTGATGCGCATGCCATTGAGCAAGCAACCGGTTTTAATGGATTATATTTTGTTTTAATGGGGCATTTATCACCGCTTGATGGCATTGGCCCAGAAGACATCGGCTTGGATGTGTTGGCAAAACGCTTATCAAGTGAAACCATTGAAGAATTAATAGTTGCCACAAATTCTACAGTGGAAGGTGAAGCAACCGCACATTTTATTAGTGGCCTTGCGCAAGATAATAATATTACTGTGTCGCGTATTGCTCGCGGTGTACCACTCGGTGGTGAGCTGGAATTTGTAGATGGTCAAACGTTATTTCATGCATTCAGCGGGCGCAGGGAACTTTAATCTATTAGGCGTTTCTATTATCGTTGATATTTTTTCTGTCATTGCGAGGGAATAACATGACCGAAGCAATCTCTATGATTTGTTGCTGAATTTGAGAGATTGCCACGATGCTATCGCATCTCGCAATGACGACGTTGTATTGCCCTCGCATCTCGCAATGACGATATTGTATTGCCCTCGCATCTCGCAATGAGGTATTAGCTGTCCGTGAGTGATTCTAATATTCGCTTATAACTTTCGTAGCGAGTCTGGCTAATTTTATTCTTCTCAATTGCATCAAGAATCGCGCATTGTGGCTCAGTTTCATGTTGGCAATTACTGAATTTACATAAGCCTTGATATTGTCTGAATTCAACAAAGCCATTAAATAATTCTTTTTCACTCACTTGCCACATGCCAAATTCACGGACACCGGGGGAGTCAATCAGACTACCACCCTTGGGTAAATGATATAAACGTGAGGCACTGGTGGTATGTGTGCCTTTTTTACTGCTCTCTGAAATTTCTTTAGTTTTGATATTCATCCCCGGCAGTAGTGCATTGACCAGTGATGATTTCCCTACGCCAGATTGTCCGACCATAATACTGGTATGGGTATGCAGGCTTTCCATTAAGGTGTCTATGCCATGTTGGTTTTTTGCGCTGCTTTCAATCAGCTCATAACCTAGTTCAGCATAGATAGAAATACGATCACGGATAGCAGTGAGTTGATCTTCGTGGGCAAGGTCAATTTTATTCAGTACCAATACAGGTGTTATGGCTAATGTTTCTGCAGCCACAAGGTAACGGTCTATGAGGCCTTCATTTAATTCAGGTCTAATAGAACAAATAATAAATATACGATCAAGGTTTGCTGCAATGGCTTTCATTTGGCCGCGGAAATCAGGGCGGGCGAGTAAGCTGGTGCGAGGCAGTACCGCAGAAATAACGTATTCTGATGGTGGCACGACTTCAAGTAATACATGATCGCCGGTAACAATTGTGCCGGTATTTTTACGGCGGCTACAGCGCAAGGTTGCAGCATCAGTTTCGACATCAAGTTGATGACCGGCTTGTCCGATCACAAGACCTTGTAATGTATCTTTTTTGTCATCTACCCGCGCTTGTTGATTAGACTCAATGCGACGCTGTTGTTGATCCGTGAGTTTGTTTTTTGCCATAGGGTGTTAGCGGGTTAAATGCGCGATGCGAACAGCCGCAGGGGGATGGCTATCATGAAAGGCTGAATACAAGGGATCTGGTGTGAGTGTATTGGCATTTTCTTCGTATAATTTCACTAAAGCTTTTGTCAGGTACTCGGCACTACTTACTTCTGCCGCATAGGCATCAGCTTCAAATTCATGTTTACGAGAGAACCATGATGTGAGTGGGTGCAAAAAGAAAGTAAACACAGGTAGTGCTATTAAGAATAAGGCTAAGGCAGCGTGTAGTGAAGGTGTTGTCACACCCAGTCCAGCATAAAACCATTCTTGTGTAATGAGCCAGCCAAGAATGGCAAGCCCAGTTAAGCTAAAGATAGCCATACTGAAAATGCGTTTAGTAATATGTTTGCGTTTAAAATGCCCCAGTTCATGAGCGAGCACGGCTTCAATTTCATCGGTACTTAAACTTTCAATTAAGGTATCAAAGAAGACGATGCGTTTGTTTTGCCCAAGCCCAGTAAAATAAGCATTGCCATGTCCTGAACGCTTTGAACCATCGATAATAAATATACCATTACTGGTAAAACCACAACGTGTCATTAAATCTTGTATGCGTTGTTTGAGCGAGCCATCTTCTAATGGCTTAAATTTATTAAACAGTGGCGCGATGAAAGTGGGATACGCCCACATCATCAGTAAGCCAAACCCTGTCCAGACTGCCCATACCCATAACCACCAAAGTTCGCCCATATTGCCCATGAGCCATAGTACGGCTGCAATAAGCGGGGTACCGATAAGGATTAATAAGAAGAGTTGTTTAATTTGGTCGGTGATGAAGGTCTTTACTGTGGTGCGATTAAAACCAAATTTTTCCTCTAATACAAAGGTGCGATAAATCGACATGGGAATATCGATGAGTGATAGCAACGCAAACAAGCTTAATAAAAAGCCAGTGCCGATCCACAGTGTTGATAATTCACTGGTTGCCCAAACAGAATCAAGCCATTGTAGTCCGCCGCCTAACGTCCATGCTAGTAAAATGCCTGCACCAATAAAGATCTCGATGCGTTCAAGTGATGTTTTGGCTAAGGTGTAATCCGCTGCTTTCTGATGTGCTTCGATATCAATTTGATCGATAAATGCCTCGGGTACTTCACTACGATGTGAAGCAACATAGCGATAATGCCGGTTTGCAAGCCATAATT
>CAZIWG010000095.1:0-5415 GCA_964542925.1 uncultured Granulosicoccaceae bacterium
TTACTCAATGCGGCGCGCCTGAGCGCATCGTCCTATGGACTACAGCCTTATCGCATTATAGTGGTGGAGTCTAAAACGATTCGAGAGCAGTTACTGCCGTTTTCTTACGGACAGGATAAAATTGCACAAAGCTCACATTTAATTATATTCGCGGCACACACACAGATAGGTGATGCTACGGTAAATCGCTACATCGATAGATACGCGAAAATCTCAAATAAACCCCATTGTGAACTAAGCAATTTCTCAGATCATATGAAGTTAGCGCTGGCAGCCAAAACACCAGAGCAACGACAGGAGTGGGCACATCAACAGGCCTATATTGCCCTAGGGAACTTACTAACCTGCGCTGCCGTAATGAAAATTGATAGCTGCCCGATGACGGGTATTGATAGCACCGGCTACGATACCGTATTAGGGTTGAATGAAAAAGGCCTGACAACCTCGGTGATATGCCCCATCGGCCGACGCCATCACGATGATGTTCAAGCATACAGTCCTAAAGTACGATTTGATTACGATGAAATAGTGATGGCGGTTTAGGGTGAGCTATTTATCTTTGCTTGCATTGGTCGCAGGGGGAGCCATTGCCATTCAAGCAACCATGAATGCACAATTGGGTGTATTGCTAAAAAGCTCCATGCTGAGCACAAGTATTGTCTTTCTATTCAGTTGTGTGTTTACCGTTTCAGCGATGTTGCTCTCGATAAAGCAGTACCCAAAAATGGATGACATTAATTCCGTACCTTTGTATTTATGGTTTTCTGGTGGTGCTTTAAGCGCCTTCGGCGTTGGTCTTTTCTACTATCTTATTCCTAAGATGGGTGTTGGTTCTATGATGTCTTATGCGCTTTCAGGGCAAATTCTGATTGCCATTATTGCCAGTCATTTTGGTTGGTTTGATCTACCGGTAAAACCGATAAATATTATAAAAGTGTTTGGCACTATTTCACTAATTGTTGGAGTGTTATTACTTAATTGGGAGCCGAATTATGCACATAGATGAAGCCAATTTGACTAACCTGACGGGCTTATGGAAAAAGTATGGTTCACGACCTGTTAATGAATGTGAATTGCCGCTACTACTTGCCAATACACACTGGCCTCATCGTTGTTGGCATGATTGGAAAACAGACGAATTAAGCTCTACGATGGCAGGCTATTCAAACGATACTGCATGGCTGGAAGATGTTCCTGAATCGGTGATTTTACCGATATGGCCAACGATGAGCGACAATAAGGGTGGGATTTCTGCACTATTTAAACCGCTGCTTATTGAAAAACAACTGCTAGAAAAAAAATGGATATGTGCCTTTGGGCAAATAGCCATGTACATAGAGCTACATGAAGAAATGGCATACTTGCCACTAACCCGACTCGGATTTCAAGTGAATCCAGTGCGCACGTCTGAAGACATTAAAAAGTGGGTGGAGATTGGCAGTGAAGCATTTGCTTACTGCATTGACCGTCCCGTTATCGAAAATTTAATCAATGACAAAAGCATACGGATTCTATTAGGCTATCAAGGTGAGCAAGCTGTTGCTAGCGCACTGCTGTATAAAACGGGTAATGTAATCGGCCTTCATCAAGTTGGCGTTAAACAGGCTTTTCAAGGTCAGGGCATTGCTAAATACTTCATGCAAGAAATTATAGCTACTTGCGTACAGTGGCAAGGC
This sequence comes from uncultured Granulosicoccaceae bacterium, assembly GCA_964542925.1. Lineage (GTDB taxonomy): Bacteria > Pseudomonadota > Gammaproteobacteria > AKS1 > AKS1 > Sulfuriflexus. The sequence goes on from CAZIWG010000095.1 coordinate 1,677, forward strand.
AAATATATCGTTTTACAAGCATCTCAGGCAGGTCAACCACTGTATGATGGTTTGGGATTTCAAGCGCAGTTCACTATCAAAAATTATCAGAGAGTATAGCTGTAAGAATATATAGAATATTTTGGGCCAGAATAAAAATGCATGTTGTTATTCATGTCTGAAAGTTTTCAGTTAGCGGATTTAAGAAATTAATTAGCAGAGTTTAAACTCACTAGTATTTCTTCCAGTGACTTTTTTAAAGGTCCGTCGAAAAGCAGATTCTGATTTATAACCTAGTTGCTCAATAAGTTCAGGCGTTACTTTTTCACCATCTTTTAAGCGCATTATTGCAAGGTTCATACGCCACTTTGTTAGGTATTGCAGCATCGGCTCACCGACTAATTTGGTGAATCGGGTGGCAAAGGCAGTTCGCGACATGCCAATCTCTTTACCTAGACTTTCAATTGTCCACTGTCTTCCAGGGTTTGCATGAATAAGAGAGAGTGATTTACCGATACGTTCGTCCTTGAGTGCAAATAACCACCCATGTTTTGCATCAACATCATTATTAATCCAGTAACGCAGTGCTTGAATGACTAAGATATCGGCCAGTCTCGTTAATATTGTTTCGCCCCCGATCTGTGTCTGTTCAGCTTCTATAGAAATAAGTCTGACGGTATGGTTCATCCAGTTGGTGAACGATGATTTAGAACTTTCCATATAAATCATTTTTGGCATAGCATTAATAATCAGCTCAGCAGAAGGATGCTCAAGTCGAACAACACCGCAAAGCATAGTTGTTTTTTCTTTACCATCATCTTGACCTAACTCCATAGTTTCATAATTGTGGCTAATCTGGTTTCGGGGGAGATCAAATAGGTCAGGCGTTTTAGCTTTTGAATCACTCCGAAAAATATGCCCCTGACCCTTTGGAATAAAAATAAAATCACCCACCTTCAATTCAATTACCTGTTTTTCATATTCGATCAAACAGGAACCTGAAGTGATGATATGAAAAATTGAGGTGCCAGGCATGCTGGGTAGTGATATGCCCCAACTGCCGCGTAGGTCAGATTTGCAATAGAACACACTGCTAAGCTTTAAGTGATGCAACGTTTCTCCCAGTGAATTACCAGGAGAAGGGTTAGCGGAATCAGTCGAATTATTCATATCAGCCACCATAATAAAAACATATTAATGTACGAATAAGCTTTATATTAGCACTAAACGACATTGATAGTGTTGTAAATTGAAATATAGTAGAACTATCAATACAAATAAACAGAAGGTGTGACCATGATTGAGAATCAAATAAACAAAAAACTTCCCCTTATAATTGGCAGCAGCGGTAAAACTGGAATGCGTATTTCAGAGAGGTTTGATTCGAGCGGATTAAATTACAGAGCGGGAACACGACACAGTGAGATACCCTTCGACTGGTACGACACAAATACGTGGCAGAAAGCTCTTCATGGTATTAATGCAGCCTACATTGTCTTCTCCCCGGATCTGTCCGTCCCCAGCGCACCGGCAATCATCAAAACCTTTGTTAAAGTCGCTAAAGTCTGTGGCGTGAAACATCTTGTTCTGCTATCTGGTCGTGGCGAAGAAGAAGCACAAAACTGTGAAAAAATAGTGATGGATTCAACACTTGACTGGACTATCGTACGTTCAAGCTGGTTTGCTCAGAATTTCAGTGAAAGTTTCTTTCTTGAAGATATTATTCGTGGCCAGGTCTTTTTACCCGTCGGTGAAATCAAAGAGCCTTTTGTAGACATTGAAGATATTGCCGATATCGTATTCGCTGCATTAACGGATGAGAAACATAAGGGACAGATCTATGAGGTAACGGGCTCAAAGTTACTAACCTTTCGTGAAGTGTTTACTGAGATTGAAACAGCCGCGGACCGGAGAATCGATTATCAGCAAATTTCCATGGACGACTATGTTAAGTTTATGAGTGAAGCGAAAGTTCCACAGGGCTATATAGCGTTAATTAAATATTTATTTACAGAAGTACTGGACGGTAGGAATGCATCACTTACTGATGGTATACAACGAGCGCTAGGTCGTGAGCCTCGAAGCTTTCATGAGTACGCAAAAGCAACCGCTGAAACCGGCGTATGGGATAACCCGGCACGAGTTAATGTCAGTGCATGATCAACTACATTTCGCTCTGGTGTTTGTTGTACTGCTCGGTAGTGGTTTAATCGCAGGCATCTTCTTTGCTTTTTCTACGTTTGTTATGAAGGCGCTTGCCCGATTATCACCCGCAGAAGGAATAGCCGCAATGCAGTCGATTAACATTACCGTTTTAAACCGGTGGTTCCTCAGCGTGTTTTTGGGTACTGCTGTGGTTTGCGTTTTACTACTGGTCTGGTCATTCTTTCTGTGGAATCAGAAGGGCTCTGTGTATTTAATAATGGGCAGTGCGTTCTATCTCATGGGCTGTTTGATGGTGACCGGTCTTTTCAATGTTCCAAAAAATGAAGCACTTGCAAAAATTAATACATCGACCGTTGACTCGGAGAAATTCTGGCGTAGCTATATCGATAAATGGACGAACTGGAATCATGTTCGCACTGTTGCATCGTTACTAGCTGCGGCCTGTTTTGGGTTGGGTTTAGCTAGTGTGTGAAATAAAAAGGACTTGTTCCTTTAGTTTTAAAACCTTCAAAGACTTACTATAAATACGCTTGCATTTTGCAAGTGTATAACAAAACTTTAATCATGAGGAAATATAAATGCCGAACTACTTACTTGCGTACCATGGTGGAAAAATGCCCGAGAGTCCTGAAGAAGGAGCTGAACATATGGCAAAATGGGAAGCCTGGGCTAATAGTCTTGGTGATTCATTAGTCAATCGAGGCACGCCTTTAGGCCAATCAAAGAGCGTATCTTTTAGTGGTGTGACGGATGGTGGTGGAGCAAATCCTTTGCTGGGATATTCCATTTTAAAAGCCGAAAATATTGATGCTGCAGTTAAAATGGTCGAACAAAGTCCCCATGTCAATTATGGTGGCACAATGGTTGTTGCAGAAATGATGGAAATGAAACCATCATGAATAGAAGAAGTTAGTTTTAGCAACAATTTCCTAAAATATGATAGTTGTTGATCATTCTCACGGTATTGGTAATCCGAGTGAAATCGGCATTTTTTATTTTGACCAATCCGCCCTGCAAAAAGAACTGTTTAAGGATAGTTCGGTAATGAAGGCACTCAGTGACTTTAACAAGATGTACACAGATGGTTTTATTTATCTGGAAGGTACGGCTATATAAGTGTGCTAAATCGAAATCTGATAGGGTGTTCATTTGGACGCACGGCCTAGCCAATAGGTAAGCAAGCTAGATATCAATCTAATATTAAATTAGGCGAAAATGTTCCGAAGTTACCAGGTTGGCAATCATGTCCAGATAAGGCGGCATAGTGGTAACTTTGGTTAGATGTAAAAACAAAATAATCCGGTAAGGCCATCATAATTCACGGTACATGACAGCTAGCCCTCAGGGTTCAATTCGTCAGGAACAAATTCGAGAATATCACCTGGCTGACATTCCAAGATATGACAGATTTTTTCCAGTGTGGAGAAACGCACGCCCTTAACTTTACCCGTGCGCAGCAGCGATAAGTTCTGCTCGGTAATACCAATTTCAGTGGCAAGTTCTTTGCCGCGAATCTTACGTTTAGCCAGCATGACATCCAGGTTAACAATAATAGGCATTAAGATCCCCTAGATAAACTGCTTGTTTTCGCTTT
>CAZIWG010000096.1:0-5305 GCA_964542925.1 uncultured Granulosicoccaceae bacterium
GTTAGAAAAATTCTAACCCCAAGGTATGGTGGGCCTACTTGGACTCGAACCAAGGACCAAGGGATTCACTTATCCCTAGTATTTCTACTAGGAGCGGACTATCTCATCACCCACAACATGATTGTGTGCATCGAGTTGCTAGGGTGCGGGACGCTTGAACCTGTTATTAAGGACACTTAGTTATAAAACCAGTCCCCAGGTAGTCTCTGCACCTTCCGAAAGTGTACTTTCGGCTTGGCTCAGGATTGCCATCAGCCTATTTTCATAGCTGTTAAGGTTTCCCTGAATTCATCCCGTTCATTCTATATTTTTCAATATAGACGCACCATTTTGATGAGTCCCCTGCTCTAACCAACTGAGCTATAGGCCCGTTCTTGTATCTTCTCCATGTAGAGGTTATAGATACTGAACGCTGGCTATTGTAACAAGTTTTTGTATGACGAACATAAAAAAAGCCTGTCATAAGACAGGCTTTTATAGTGAAATTTAATTATTTTACATTAAGACCCAGTTTGCTGGTCAAGGAAGCTACGCAGTTGTTCAGAGCGGCTAGGGTGTCGTAGTTTACGCAATGCCTTCGCTTCAATCTGACGAATACGTTCACGTGTGACATCAAATTGCTTGCCTACTTCTTCAAGCGTGTGATCGGTATTCATATCAATACCGAAGCGCATGCGCAGTACTTTGGCTTCACGTGCGGTGAGGCTGCCCAAAATATCTTTAGTTGCTTCACGTAGCCCTTCAATAGTCGCTGAATCCAGTGGTAATACAGCCAGAGCATCTTCAATGAAGTCACCAAGGTGTGAGTCTTCATCATCACCAATCGGGGTTTCCATTGAAATAGGTTCTTTGGCAATCTTCATCACCTTACGAACTTTATCTTCTGGCATTTCCATGCGTTCTGATAATTCTTCTGGTGTCGGTTCACGACCCATTTCCTGCACCATCTGACGTGAGATACGAGACAGCTTATTAATGGTTTCGATCATGTGCACTGGAATACGAATGGTACGCGCCTGATCTGCAATAGAGCGAGTAATCGCCTGACGAATCCACCAGGTCGCGTAAGTAGAGAATTTGTAACCACGACGGTATTCAAATTTATCAACGGCTTTCATTAGACCAATGTTGCCTTCCTGAATAAGGTCGAGGAACTGTAAGCCACGGTTGGTGTATTTTTTCGCAATAGAAATAACCAAACGTAAGTTAGCTTCCACCATTTCTTTCTTGGCACGGCGTGCTTTGGCATCACCAATCGACATTTTACGATTGATTTCTTTAATCAATCGAATTGTCATGTTGCATTCTTGTTCCATCGCAATCAGTTTGTTTTGAGCGCGGAGAATTTCATCTTTGTATTCTTCAAGTACTGCAGAGTAGGGTTTACCCGCATCAATATGCTTTGCTAGCCACTCAGGATCAGTTTCATTGTCAGGGAAGCTAATAATAAAATCTTTACGCGGCATGCGTGCCTTGGTCACACAGATGTTCATCATGATTTTTTCTTGCGCACGAATACGGTTAACCATATCGCGTACTTGGCCTACTAAACGATCAATTTGTTTTTGTGTCAGCTTGAGTTCCATGAACATATCAGAAAGCTGTTCACGCATTTTTGCACACTTCTCATCGGTGCTGCCGTGTTTGCTTACGGCGTTAAGGTAACGCTTGTAAAGCTTACGCATGGCATCGAAACGTTCTTTGGCTTCCTCTGGATCAGGACCGGTATCAACTTCTTCCTCTTCGTCGTCATCTTTCTTATCCTGTGGTTGAACAGGTTTAGGGATGATGTCGGGTGCATTGGGATCGATAAACGCGGTGAGTACATCAGTTAAACGAGCTTCTTCACGTTCAACACGTTCATACTGTGCGATGAGTGTGGCGATGGTTTCGCTGTAAGTCGCCATGGCACTGAGCATGTGATTGGTGCCTGCTTCGATGCGTTTGGCGATACGAATTTCACCTTCACGAGATAGCAGGCCGACGGCACCCATTTCACGCATGTACATGCGAACCGGATCAGTGGTACGGCCAAACTCAGCTTCAACGGTTGAGGCTAAACGCGCAGCGGCTTCTTCTGTTGCATCGTCATCGGTGGTGCTACCACCTTCGGTAAGAATAACGGTGTCTTGATCAGGGGCGACTTCATGAACTTTAATGCCCATGTCGTTAATCATGGAGACAATGTCTTCAATTTGTTCTGGATCAACAATCTCAGCAGGTAAGCTGTCGTTGACCTCGGCATAAGTGAGGTAACCTTGTTCTTTACCCTTAGCAATCAATGCTTTGAGTTGTGTTTGTTGTGCTTCCTTAGTCATGCAAATGCCTCTAAATCGAACAAAATCAGGCGCCGTCAATGCGCGCCTGTGAAAACCATCAATTATAGCGTAATTTGCGGGTTTTACACACCCGGTTTTTGCGCTAATACCTCTATTTCTCTATCAGCGACCGATTGCGGAAGCTGTTTTTTTCCTCTTCGCTTAACTCGGAATAGGGCTTTTGACCCAACTCTGCATGCAGTGCTTCTAATTGTCGTCGCTGTCCTTGTTTTTTAAGGCTTTCTAACATGGCCTCAAATTCCACCTTCAGGATGGCTTCATCGCTTAAAAGCGGTGATTGACCCGCTAACTCCGCCATTCTTGCGCCAGCCGGCTTGTCGCGCCAGTGTTCAACAATGGCTGCAGTATTCAGTTCAGGTTGTGCCTGAAGCAAACCTAATAATTCGACCAGAATTTCTACGCCCGGTTCACCCGAGCTTAATAAATTTGCCGGTTCACCAGCCAGTGCTGCCAATGATGGGTTATGCAGCAGACACTGAATGAGTCGTCCTAAAATCTTGTTGTCAGCACGCGTCCTTGACGCAACATGATTCGGTTTACGTTGATGCGTAACCGATTCCGTACTCGCCGTTGTTTGCCCTTGTTTATATAAATGCCCCGCAAGTCGATCTGGATCCATCTCGGCCAGTTTGGCGAGTTGGTCGGTGATCAAATCTCGGTAAATACCGGCGCTAAACTTAGTAAACAAAGGGCGTGCCAGTTCTAACAAACGCGCACGACCGTCAACGCTTTGTATATCGGCCTGATCGGTGAGATTTTCAAGGAGAAATTGCGATAAAGGCATGGCTTTTTTGACGCGTGTCTCAAAATCAGCTTGTCCTTCCTTGCGGATCAGGCTATCTGGGTCTTCACCGTCGGGTAAAAACAAGAATTTAGCTTCGCGTCCTTCGCGGATCACGGGTAGGGCATTTTTAAGTGCGCGTTCAGCAGCAGCGCGTCCGGCGCGATCACCATCAAAGCAAAAAACCACTTCATCAGTCGCACGGAACAGTTGTTCTAGATGTTCGCTGGTAGTGGCGGTGCCCAATGTGGCAACGGCATAGCGAACCCCAAACTGTGCCAGCGCAATCACGTCCATATAGCCTTCTACTACTAATAGGCGTGGAATATCACGTAAGGCTTTGCGTACTTGATAAAGACCGTAGAGTTCTCGACCTTTGTGAAAAATAGGGGTTTCAGGTGAGTTAAGGTATTTGGCGCCCTGATCGGCACCATCCAAAACACGACCACCAAAGGCGATCACGCGTCCGCGTTTGTCGAGGATCGGGATCATGATCCGATCGCGGAAACGATCGTAGCGTTTACCATCGTCTTTTTCAATGACCATGCCGGTGGTGGTGAGGGCTTGTTGTTTAGTTGGGTCGTCGCCAACATGTTTAATCAGATTATCCCAGCCCGCAGGCGCAAAACCAATGCCAAAGGCGGTAGTAATTTCACCGGAAAGCCCGCGGCCTTTTAAATAATCAATTGCGCGCTGTGCTTGCGGATGGTGGCGAAGCTGGTCACGAAAGAATTGCGAACTGGCCTCAAGTTGCGCATAGAGTGGCTCGTAGTTAATACGCGGGCGGTTGTCATCACCTTCTTCACGAGGCACTTCCATGCCCGCTTGTGAGGCGAGCATTTCAATTGCTTCAACAAAACTGAGGTGCTCGTAATCCATGAGAAAGCTCAGCGCACTGCCTGACGCCCCGCAACCAAAGCAGTAGTAAAATTGTTTTTCTTGGCTAACGCTAAAAGAGGGGGTTTTTTCACCATGAAAGGGGCAGCAAGCCATGTAGTCTTTACCCTTTTTCTTCAATGTGACACGACTATCGATCACATCGACCACATCGGTACGTGCAAGTAAGTCGTCAATGAAAGATTGTGGGATTTTGCCAGCCATGTTCGTAGTGTAAGCCTAGATGGATTTGAGATCAGCTGGAATTATAAATTATGAACATGGGCTAGGATCTTTTTTCTGCTTAGGGGTTCGCTGCGCTGCACCAATGCGCAGAAAAAAGATCCTAGCTCATGTCCACAGTGCGTAAGCTGAATTTGGTTCACCTAATAGGTATGTATGCACTGCGCTATATCAGCGTATCGTTAAGATAATACTGATTGCGAGCGGGATGAGGTTGGGAACATATGCTGTCATTGCGAGGAAGCATTAAAAACAACGTTTTTAGTGCTGACGTGGCAATCTCTATGGGACAGTTAATTGATTTGATTAGAACGGTTTTTAAAAACTAAATGAGAGAACTAAGCTAATTTAGCCTTAATTTTACCACTTACCGCACCCATGTCGGCACGACCAGCTAGCTTGGGCTTAATAATACCCATGACCTTACCCATGTCTTTCATGCTGCTGGCACCGGTGGCGGCAACGGCTTCATCAATGATGGTACTAATTTCATCATCACTTAATTGAGAAGGCATAAATTCTTGAATAACGGTGATTTCGAAGGCTTCCTGATCAGCCAGTTCCTGACGTTCAGCGGCTTCGTATTGTTTGATGCTCTCACGGCGTTGCTTGAGCATTTTATCTAGGATGGTGAGAACGCGGGCATCATCAAGTTCGATACGTTCATCGACTTCGATTTGCTTCATGGCCGCTGTCATTAGACGAATAACACCCAAACGCGCTTTATTTTTCTCGCGCATGGCCGTTTTCATGGCATCGGTGATCTGTGTCTTAAGATCGCTCACAATTATTTCCTAGTGACTGAACCGAATAATCGGGACAGACGATAAAAAATTTAGTAAAGGCGAACGCGGTGTTGGATCTGACGAGAAACCTTTTTCGCGTTACGCTTCACAGCAGCAGCAGCTTTACGCTTACGTACTGAAGTAGGCTTTTCGTAGAATTCACGACGGCGAATTTCTGAAAGTACGCCTGCTTTTTCGCAAGAACGCTTGAAACGGCGTAATGCAACGTCAAATGGTTCGTTGTCTCTAACTTTTACTGATGGCATTTAAAATAACCTGTT
>CAZIWG010000097.1:0-5252 GCA_964542925.1 uncultured Granulosicoccaceae bacterium
GTTCCTTATGCAGGCCTACAACTACTACAACTAATATTAGAAAAAATTTCTCTCTAACCCAGTTTGTTCCGACTTGTTCATGCCCTACGTACGTTACCAGTACTTTGCTTTATCGGGAAAAATCCAGCGCACACCACCTCTCGGATCGTCTACGTCACCAGCATAACGTGGGATCACATGAATGTGTAAATGCGGCACGGTTTGCCCTGCCGCCTGCCCGTCATTGATGCCAATATTAAAAGCCGCAGGCTGATAGTCATCTTCGATGCGTTGTTTGGCATAATCCAGCCCTGCCAGTAATGCATTTCTTTCATCATTAGTGGTTTCAAAAAAAGAAGCGTTGTGCCGTTTGGGAATAACCAGTGCATGACCTTTAGACACAGGAAAACCATCGTAGATGACGAAGGCATGATCGTTTTGCCAAAGGATTCGTTTGGGGTCAATATTGCAGAAAGAGCAGTCAGTGGTCATTGTTACAATTACCGGTAAGCATAAATATTTTTGTTATTCTGACCACATCTTCGCAAATTCTTCGTCATATTCGGTGATGAATATATAACCACATGCTGAATTTAAGCATTTATGCAGTTGAGTAATCTCGTCAATATCATCAAAGTCAGTTCTTGCGCCACAAATACCACAGGTGGTGGGTTGGTCAGTGAGGATATAGATATCTAAGTTATGATTATTTATATCAATATTTTTTAACATGATTTAAAAACTCGAACAATGAACTGATTCCCTGCAATCCCAGTCTTGCTTTACATGCCGAAATTTTGATATTAATGTAGCAATATCCCCCCATTCTTCTAAAGAAATAATTTCTTCGTTTGTGGCAGTCGGTGATATTGCCAGTTAATAATAATTGACCAAAAGCTTTAAAATTATTTGCATCACGATACATGTATTCCATAACATAATAATCTTTCATAAATCACCCTTTTAATATTCCCCATGTTTACGATGCTCTTCCAAATAATCTTTATTTGGCCTGAATCTATCAGGTAAATTTATTCTATGCCCTTCTTTTTTTAAAAAGTACTCTCTTACACTTTCGTTCGTAGCATAATCATGTATGTTTTTTGAAAGAATAATACGATAGTCATCATCTAGGCTAATAAAATTACGGTCAAAAGCTGCGTCGTAAGTAGCAGATAAACAAAGTCCATTTGTAGGATCTAATCTATTTCCAGCATTATCCGCCCAGCGAATTATATGACTGGCACGGTTAATATCAGGTATATTTAAACCAGTAATACAGCACGACTGGTTATAGATTAACAAAATAACTTTTCTAAACACGTTTTGATTAACACGCGATTTCATGGATCGGATAACATCCTCTCCTTCTTTACTCTCCAAGCTTTCGATTAAATTCTCGGGGAAATTTAGTTCAATAGAAAAACTATTTAGCAACTCAGACTCGTCACCATTATAAGAATCGAAAAAATTAAACAATTCTTGCTCATAATTATTTTCAACTAGAAACGCTTCATAGTTTCTAAGTGCTGCCGAACAAAACCCATCTCTTAAATAGCTATTTGGTATGTCTTGAGTATTCCAAGGGCTTGCAGCGCCTTTCCTACGCTCTAGTAAAACAAATTCGTATAACTCATGTATTCGCGCAACAGAATCTACAGACCAAATATCTATGCAATCTTTAAATGAAAATGGTTCGACTTTTAGCATCATACAAAGCAGGTCTAACGCTCTCACATAAGATGCTGCTTTATTACTACCAACTTGAGTCGTTGATTGTATGTGTTTTGAATAAAATTCTTTGTTCATATTCGTTATTAACTCAAGTAAGAACTTTCCAAATAACATTCATAGGCGCACTCCCTTCGTGTTCTTTATAATAAACAGGACCATAATATCGAAAAGGAGCGGATTTCTTATTAGCTAATTTATTTTCTCTAATAAATAAATGAATACCAATCCCTAGTTTTTCATGATCAATAAGTTCACGCCCCCGTTTATTTTCAGGTGTCGTGCTATTTTGACTCTGCCAATGAAAATGGCTTTTATCGATAAAATAATCATGGTATTTATGTTCACTTGCCTTCCCCTGTTTATTGAGAGTAACAAGTAATACATGTGCCTTTTTATCTTTCAGGATCACATGTCCACTATGCCAATTCCCCGGATTGAATGTTGCACCAAATAGCTCTGGAATATCCTCACGCTTGAATTCCTGTCCCACTGCCAGATCTAGAGGATCTAATACTGCTCGTAACCTAGCCAAAGTTCTCATGTTTTCATTGGCTTCATAATCTGGGTAGTCAGGGTTTGTAGCCTTGAGTATATATCTACCATCTGATGTTTTAAATACTCGACGTAATAAATACTGATCACTATCACTTATGTCCTGACGCTCAATTACAACAGTTGAACCGGTGATTGAACCAGCATGTGCTGAACTCAAGTGTTCAAGTAGCAAGTAATCACCATCGTAAACAGGATTCTTACCTCCATTCATTGAATCACCAACTGCACGTGCAATAAAGTGACGCGCAGGATCGAGTTTGCCATATCCCACTCCTAATCGACGGTATTCATCAACATCAGCACTACCATCCCGAAAATGCCCACAGGCGATACGCAGTTCTGGAAAGTATGGGAGTTCTGTTCCTGTAGTATCATCTGCCGTCATTGGCAGTACATTGCTTTTGCTTGTGTCAATTGCCAGCCGTGGTTCATAGGCAGCAAGGCGGTAACTGACCAGTTCCTGCAACATGGCAGAAAAAACTTCTTGTAAATTTGGTGATATTGTAAAAACCGGTTGAAATCTATTACCAACCACTTCAAACCAAACATTCTGATTTGCTTTCAGGTTGCCTCCAATCCAAGCATTAATCGGATTCCCTTTCCAATACTTGATCCATTTTTTCAAATTAACATGATCAACGTCTAGAAAGCCATCACTCAGATCAGAGATGAAGTTTCGCCTACGTCGAAAAACCTCCAGAGACCACTCAGACAACTCTTCCAGTGTGAGTGCTTGCCGAAAACCGTCATGTTCCAGCATGGCTTCTAATAATACTGCCTTAAATGATTTTGTCATTCGAGTGGTTTCTATCTCATAGAAGAAATCTTTATACTGGTGCAGACATTTTATTTCTAACGCAGAAAGATCACCCTGTTCTTCCAACAACTTCCACCATTGACCATATTGGTTACGAAGCCGTTGCAGACTTGCACCACTACGATAGTATTCACTCAAAGTGGGCCTGCGACCTAGAGAATCTCGCAGGGTTTGATAATCCTTAGATACATCTTCTCCCCGTAATCCAGCGAGGAAATCTATAATTTTCAGATCGTAGTTAACATAGCAACCGTGGGGTAATTCAAGCTTTTCATCTAGCACATTCTTGGCGAATTCTGACAAGGCACGATTAGTTCCTTCAATTCCAAACAGTGCCTGTGGCTTATTTAGAAATCCTCTGTGATTACCAATGAAATCAAGTATCACGAGACAATCCTTACTCGGGTGCTTGCGTAACCCTCGCCCCAATTGCTGAATAAAAAGCACCTTGGATTCCGTAGGACGTAACATCATTACCGTATCAATAGCTGGCAAATCCACACCTTCATTAAACAAGTCAACGGAAAAAATAATTTCTATCTCAGACTTTTCTAGTTTTTCCAATGCTTCACTACGATCAGTTTCTGAACCACCATAGACTGCAACTGCGTTAACGCCTTCCTTTTGAAAACGATCAGCCATGAAATTTGCGTGCTTAATAGATACACAAAAAGCGAGTGTTCTGCGCTGGGCCTTCTCTCGCCATTGGTTGTATGCATGTTTAGCCCTTGCCAAGGTAGCCAGCTTATTGGACAGTGAGTCAGGATCGAAGCGTCCATTACGCCAAGGTATTTCATTGTAATCAACAGATTCATCATAAATGCCGTAATAACTGAATGGGCACAAGATTTCCTGCTCAACACCACGAAAAAGGTTACACCTAAAAACCAGATTATCATCACACAAACTAAGAATGTCGGACTGATCGGTACGTTCTGGCGTTGCTGTGAGGCCAAGAAGAAAGCGCGGTTGAAAATGAGTGATCAGTTTTCGATATGTTGGAGCAGCAGCATGGTGAAACTCATCAATCACGATATAATCAAAATGATCAGGCAAGAAGTTATCTAGGTGATGCGACTTCCCCAATGTCTGAACCGAAGCAAACAATAAATCAACATCAACTTCTTTTCGACTACCATTATATTGCCCCACTCGTAAGCGAGGGTGAATGCGCTGAAATGTGTTTTCGGCTTGAAGAAGAATTTCCTCCCGATGTGCGACAAATAACACCCGCTTGGCACCTAATTGTGCTGAGTCAAATGCTGCCAAAAAAGTCTTACCCAAGCCAGTCGCCATAACGACTAATCCACGCCGAAAACCGGCATCACGTGTTTCTATCAGGGAACGCAATGCCTCACTTTGCACCTCATTAGGTTCAGGAATAGGCAGTTCAGCATCTGTACTGCCAGGAGCAATAGGTAAATCAGGCAATTTCCGCCGTTGTTCATATGCATCAATCCAATTGTGGCTTAACCGAATAATATCTGGATGCGCTAGTAAGCGCTGGTACTCTTTTCGGATACCCTCAAAACATCGAGTAGTTTCATCATTTTTATTATCGTTAAAACTAACGGCATAATTCCATTCAATGCCATCAGTCATAGCCGCCTTACTAATATTGCTAGAACCAATGTACGCTGTACCATCAAGAACTTCACCTTCTCTTGATTTCAGAAATATATATGCCTTAAGATGAAAACTAAGATTATTTCCAGCTTGAAACAAGTGGATGTCAGCGCCCCGTTCAGCTAATAGCATAAGCATCCTAAGAGCTTGTGGATCAGTGATGTCCAAATAGTCGCTGGTGAGTACAGTTAATTTCGCATGGCGAATCGTCAAAGCATCAACAAGTGCCTGATACAATAATTCTAAGCCACTGCTTTTAATAAAAGACACCGCCAACTCAATTTCATTTGCTTGATAGATTGATTGAAGCACTCTCGTTAAAAACGGATCGTCTACTCCTCCTGTGCTGAGACACTGGCTCACAGATTATTTCTCAGATCTAAAGAGATACAGCAGAGATGCTGGGGCAAACCTTGCCTTTTACATACCAACATTCAACCATACTCCGTATATTTTTTAGCATTCCCTTTCGCCTTCTCCACCGGATATTTCTTCTCGTTGAGTTCTATCTTACTTACCGCTGCCGCCAACAAATCGATAT
>CAZIWG010000098.1:0-5233 GCA_964542925.1 uncultured Granulosicoccaceae bacterium
TCTTGATTTCAACACCATCAGGGTTGTTTGAACCCACTTCGTGCAACGCAATAATGTGAGCAACAACCAAACCGAGTAGAACGATTGGTAATGCAATTACGTGGAAAGCGAAGAAACGGTTCAGTGTGGCGCCAGAAATAACGAAATCACCACGAATCCAGATTGCCAGTTCTTCACCAACAAATGGAACAGCACCAAATAATGAGATAATTACTTGCGCACCCCAGTAAGACATTTGTCCCCAAGGTAGTAAGTAACCCATGAAGGCCTCTGCCATCAGTGCAAGGTAAATAAACATACCGAACAACCAAATTAATTCACGAGGTTTCTTGTACGAACCGTACATAAGACCGCGGAACATATGCAGATAAATAATAATAAAGAATGCTGAAGCACCGGTAGAATGCAGGTAACGAATTAACCAACCCCATTCCACATCACGCATGATGTATTCAACCGAGGCAAATGCCAATGTTTCATCCGGGTTGTAATTCATTGTTAGCCAAATACCAGTGAAAATTTGCATCACTAATACCAAAAGCGCTAATGAACCAAAGAAGTACCAAAAGTTAAAATTCTTTGGTGCATAGTATGCGGCCATATGATCATTCCACATCTTAGAGAGTGGAAAACGGTCATCGACCCAACCGAGTGTTTTTTCTAACATACTCATGTGGTTGCTCCTTCATCAATACCGATGACCAAAGTGGTATCGGTGAGATAAGTATAAGGTGGAATCACCAGATTGGTCGGTGCTGGTACGTTCTTGTAAACACGGCCAGCCAGATCAAATTTAGAACCATGACATGGACAATAGAAACCACCCAACCAATCAGGACCCATATCTTCAGGAGCTATTTCTGGACGATATGTTGGTGAACAACCTAAGTGAGTACAAATGCCGATAGCGACAAGGTACTTATCTTTAAGTGAACGATTTGTCCCCTTAATATAGTCTGGTTGCTGTGAAGCCACTTCAGAATTAGGGTCGACTAACTTGTCATCCAATAAAGGAAGATCTGTTAGGTTTTTATCGGTACGGTTAAGTATCCAAATTGGCTTCTTCTGCCACAACACCCGCATTAATTGACCAGGCTGTAATTTACTGAAGTCTACATCCACCGGTGCACCAGAAGCTAACGCTTTGGCACTGGGACTCCAAGATTTCAAAAACGGCACTGCTACAAAACCAGCGCCTACGGCACCTACTGCAACAGTCGCAGCCGTCAGAAATCGGCGTTTACTATTATCTACGCCATCTGTACTCATCTTCGTCTCCTGTGAGCGTTACCCTTATTTTATTCAGGCTTCACCCTTGCATTCATGACCCAAGAAAGACCATCCAAACTAAACTGCATCAGCAAATTAGAATATTTGCGCTTTCCAGCATAAAAATCAGCCGTATTGTCTAGCATGCGCGCGGATTGGTCAAGCGAAGACTTGTTTTTTTGTGTTATTACAATGGCTTATGACTTGTTTTATTAACCTAATGATCACTGAAAACCGTTCAAAAACAGTGATATCCCTACTTATGCAGGGTTATCGATGTCAATAAAGCTGTGTTTTAGCCCAAAATGCGTTGCAAGGTGATCTCCCAGCGCTTGAACCCCATATCGTTCCGTTGCATGATGACCTGCCGCATAAAAGTGCATTTCCATTTCACGTGCAATATGGACGGTTTTTTCTGAAATTTCGCCGGTTATAAACGCATCCACACCTAATGCTGCTGCCTCTTCTATATATGACTGCGCACCGCCGGTACACCAAGCAACCGTTTCAATGGGTTTTTCTGCGGCAATATGTTGAGGCTTGCGATCCAAACAGGCATCAATATGCGCCGCTAATTGCTCACCGCTACAGGCTTGTTTAGGCTTACCTACATACAATAAACCAGAATCACCGGCGACATCGTCAATACTAAAACCCAGTACACGCGCCAATTGAGCATTGTTTCCCAGCTCTGCATGGCCATCCAACGGCAAATGGTAAGCCAATAAATTGATACCTGATTCAAGCAAACGCTGGATTCTCTGACGTTTTATACCTGTAATTACCGGTGATTCACCCTTCCAAAAATAACCATGATGTACCAACAAGGTATCTGCACTATTCTCTATCGCCGCTTCAATCAGCGCTTGGCTAGCAGTGACACCGCTAACAATGTGCTTAATTTCATCACGCCCTTCCACCTGTAAACCGTTCGGACAATAATCACGATAGCCTCCTACCTCGAGCAGCGTATCGATATAATTCACTATGTCTTGTCTACTCGTCATAGATAATCCTATTCAAATATTTGATTATTTCGTGATGCTTATAGTGTGACGCATCCGCCAAAAATGCTAGGGTAATAGCATCATGAGTATTAGCAAAAGTATACAATTTCTATTTCAAGTGCTGACCGTTGGTTTAGCTGCCTTTATTGTACTGGTTTTCCTAAAACCTGAGCTCATCGACCGTGGTGGCACCGTCGTTGAAATCTTACAAGAAGCCAGTCCAACAACAAATGCCCCAAGCATACCAAGCAGTGGTCCGGTTTCCTATGCCAGCGCGGTGGAACGCACGGCTACCTCTGTCGTTAACATCTACACGGCTAAGATTGTTACCGAACGGCCAAATCCTTTACAGGTTGATCCTTTTTTCCGACGTTTCCTTGATAAAAATTCTACCGCGCCACGCAAACGTCTAGAAACCAGCCTTGGTTCTGGTGTGATTGTCAGTTCAAAAGGCTATATCTTAACCAATAACCATGTTGTTGACGGTGCTGATGAAATTCGTGTCATTCTTGCTAATGGTGAAACACCTTCCGCCAAAGTAGTGGGCACTGATCCCGACACTGATTTAGCCGTATTAAAAATTAACTACACCAAACTACCCGCCATCACAATTGGTCAATCCGATGCACTGCGTGTCGGCGATGTAGTCCTCGCTATTGGTAACCCTTTTGGTGTGGGTCAGACGGTGACCATGGGCATTGTTAGCGCAACAGGTCGCAACCAACTTGGTATTAACACCTTTGAAAATTTCATTCAAACCGATGCAGCCATTAACCCGGGGAACTCAGGCGGAGCATTGATCAATGCTAATGGCAAATTAGTTGGTATTAACACCGCCATCTTTTCTCGCTCTGGTGGTTCGCAAGGGATTGGGTTTGCAATCCCCGCTTCACTGGCGCGTGAGGTCATGCAAGAAATTATTGAACACGGTCGCGTCCGACGCGGTTGGTTAGGCATTGAAGCACAAGACTTAACGCCACAACTCGCTGAGTCATTAGGCTTCGATAGCACTAATGGTGTACTTGTTGCCGGTGTGTTACGTGATGGCCCTGCAGATAAAGCGCAATTAAAACCGGGTGACATCGTTATCACAATAGATTTTAAACCCGTTACCAATTCACGTGACAGCCTCAACCAAATTGCCGGCGTTGCACCCGGCACAAGTATTACGCTAGGGCTTATTCGTCATGGCAAGAAACTTGAAATCAAAGCCATGGTAAGTGAACGACCTAAAAGATAAGTCATTAGCACTAAGGCTTATTTCAATCTCTTTAGGCGTTTATTGCCAGGTTTGTCCGGTCGGTTTTGAAAAATCCAATTTTGCAATGCAGATGTTTGTGCCTTTTGATGCTGGTTCTCAGCTGACTTTTGTACGCCATGACAAAGCTCTGTACTAATCGCACGCGCGCGAAGCTGACTTTTCTCGGCAGATGACAACAAGCCTTCTGCGACTAACTTAGTAACCATCTTATTTGCCAGTTCATCACATTCCAGATTAATCGTTTCTGCTTGCAGCGATGTGGTACTTGAAAGCAAGATCATACTTATTAATAATTTATTCATCCATACTCACCTAATTTTTCTGAAGCGACAATAAAATCCGAGCATTTTATTTTACAGACTTATTCTAATGCCGGCTGATATCCAAATATTCCATCACTCACCCATTAACGAATATCTCAATTCGATTTCTTAACAAACTTTGTCAAAATCACAATTTGCTGGCCACTAACACGGCCTTCAATATGTTCAAGGTTATCGGCAACTAATAAAATATTGCGTACCGCTGTACCACGCTTGGCAGTAAAATTGGCGCCCTTCACTGTAAGGTCTTTTATCAACGTCACCGTATCACCCGCAGCAAGCACCGCGCCATTACTGTCTATATGTTTAACCACATCGTCATCAGCTGCTCCATCACCGTCGGCTTGCGCCCAAGCAAGTGCCTCTTCGTCTAAATACAGCATATCAAGCAAATCTTGCGGCCAACCTTCGCCACGCAAACGCGTTAACATACGCCAAGCCATCACCTGCACCGCAGGCACCTGACTCCACATGCTGTCATTTAAACAGCGCCAATGGTTCGCATCCACTTTACTTGCATCGTTGATTTGTTCCTGACAAGTATTGCAAAGCAATACACATTGATCTGCTTCACTATTGGAGGCGGGGGGGATTTCATAAACAACCAGATCATCGGTTGCACTACACAGCTCGCATTTTGATTCACTGCGAGCATGCAAATCTTGTTCTGTACTCATATTTTTGATTCTCAAATTTCAGGTGTGCCTAGCATAACAAAAACATGACACCAGATGGTCATTCACCATCCCAACGCCCTGCATAAAAGCATAACAAATTGTTGGCCCAACAAACTTAAAGCCACGTTTCTTTAGTGCTTTACTCATGGCTTCTGATTCAGGGGTGCTTGCGGGCATGTCAGCCATCGTCATCCAACGATTAACTATCGGTTTGCCTTCAACAAAAGACCAGATGTAGGCATCAAAACTTTTAAATTCTTTTTGCACTTTAATAAACTGTTTAGCATTCTCGACCGTTGCATTCACTTTCAACTTATTACGAACAATGTCAGGATTAAGCAACAGCTTCTCTATTTTCTTCTGGGTGTACTTTGACACTTTCTTAACATCGAAATTATCAAAGGCTTTTTTATAGCCCAGTCGTTTTTTTAGAATCGTCGACCAACTCAATCCTGCCTGTGCGCCTTCAAGTATGAGCATTTCAAATAGTAGACGATCATCATGCACGGGCACGCCCCATTCTTTATCGTGGTAATCGATTTCTAAGGGTGAGCCGTTAGCCCAATCGCAACGTATCTTTTGTTTACTCATCGTTATTTTATATGATGATTAATAATCATCTTCCTCTTCGAAATCACCATCATCGCAAGAAGGATGGCGACCAGGTACACATTTGTTAGGCGCAATATCTAAAAT
>CAZIWG010000099.1:0-5228 GCA_964542925.1 uncultured Granulosicoccaceae bacterium
CTAATTATAATGAAATCTCCATCAAACGTACGGTCTCACGGGATGGACATTCCGTTTATTACCTGAATGGTACTAAGTGCCGTCGCCGTGATATTACCGATATTTTTCTGGGCACCGGCTTAGGCCCGCGTAGTTATGCGATTATCGAGCAGGGCACCATCTCGCGGATTATTGAAGCGAAACCGGAAGAACTACGTGTATTTTTAGAAGAAGCAGCGGGCATTTCTAAATATAAAGAACGCCGCCGTGAAACGGTTAACCGGATTAAACACACGCGTGACAATTTAGATCGCTTAAGTGATTTACGCGATGAGCTGGATAAACAACTGGCGCGTTTAAAACGTCAGTCCCGTACGGCTGCACGTTATAAAGTATTGCGTGAAGACGAACGTTTGGCGAAGGGCCAGCTTCAGGCATTGCGCTGGCAGGATATTAATAGCCATTATGAAGAAACCGAATCGGTTATTTCAAAGCAGCAAATTGCTGTTGAAGGGGTGGTTGCGAAACAACGTGCGGTTGAAGCCGATATTGAAAAGCAACGTCAGGATCATACCGAAGCGTCGGATAAGTTTAATCAGATCCAAACTCGTTTCTATAGCGTGGGTTCCGACATTGCACGTTTAGAACAATCTATTCAACACGCCAAAGAGCGCCGTCAGCAAATTCAAACCGATATTCGTCAGGCTGAAAATGAATGGAACCAGGCACAGGCTCAGCTTAATGTTGATCGTCAGCGTATTGAGTCATTGGAAAAAGAACGTGGTGAACTTGAGCCGCAGTTAAGCCAGTTAGAAGAAGCGGCAAAGCAATCAGCACAAAAATTCAGTGATTCAGAACAGGCCATGCAACAGTGGCAGTCTTCATGGGATGATATTAACAAGCAAGCGATGGCACCGGCGCAAGCTGCCGAAGTGCAACGCACACGTATTGAAAACTTCGATAAAACCATTGCTGATTTATTGCAGCGTAAAGAAAAGTTAGAAGAAGAATTGCATAGCATTTCACCTGAAAAATTTAATCAGGAAATTGATGCCTTGCAACAGCAGCTGGGAACAACTACGGCAGATGCAGAAAGCCATAAAAAGTCGGTTGAAAGTTCGCAGCAACAAATTACTCAGGCGCGTGAAGAAATTAATTCACTGAATAATGCGTTGCACAGTAAACGTGACGACCTGCAATCTATTCGCGGACGATGCAGTTCGCTTGAAGCTTTGCAGCAGGCTGCATTAGGCAAAGAAGATTCGGATTTAAATCAATGGCTCAATGCGCAGTCTTTAAGTGATGCGCCACGTTTAGCCGAAGAGCTTAATGTTGAGTCCGGTTGGGAACGTGCGGTCGAAAGTGTTTTAGGCCATTATTTACAGGCTATTTGTATTAATGACACATCAAACCTTGCCAGTCAGTTAACCCAACTTGAAAATGGCAGTATCGCTTTGTTTGATACAACCGCCATCAGTTCAACTGAATCACTGGCAAGCAATGCCTTGCTTGATAAAGTAAATGCAAGTTACGATTTAAAATCTGTTCTAGGTAATGTAGTGGCAGCTAATACATTAGATGATGCGTTGGCACTTCGTTCTAGTCTAGGCTTGCATCAGTCTGTGATTACACCGGAAGGGGTATGGTTGGGGCAAAACTGGATCCGTTATGTAAAAAACGATGCATCGGAATCCGGTATTTTACAGCGTGAGCAAGAAATCAAATCACTCCATCAGGGGATTGATAGTTTAGATGTCGATGTAAAAGAGTTGCAAGCGAAGCTGGAGCAACAACAACAACAATTAAAAAATGTTGAGTCGGAACGTGATGCTCAACAGGCAACGCTCAACCAAACAACGCGCCAGCTTGCCGATGTGCAGGCACAGTTAAATGCCAAGAAAAACAATCGTCAGCAAGTAGAATCACGTCAAGGCAATTTACAAACGGAATTTACTCAGGCTGAAGAAAAAATAACCCAAGCACAAAATGATGCGCGTGAAGCGCGTGGCCATTTGCAGAAAGCACTGGACTCCATGGCTGAGTTAGAGAAGCAACGCAATGAATTGAGTCAGAAACGTGATGTGGTTGCGGAGCAATTAACACAGAGTCGAACTCAATCCAATGAAGATCGCGATGCGTTGCAGAAGGTGACGATTCGGGTTGAAACATTGCGCACCGAATTGTCTTCAACGCAACAAACGCTTGAACGTATGGAATCGCAATTAGAGCAGTTAACTTCTCGTCGCGATGAACTTTCAAGATCATTTGATGAAGGTGAAGCACCGCTGGTTGAAATGGCAAAAGACATTGAGCAGCAGTTAGCTCAACGCGCTGAAGTTGAAAGCCAGATGAAACAAGCTCGGGATGTGATGACCGATATCGAACAACAATTACAAAAATTGGAAGAGTCGCGTTCACAAGTTGAGCAGGAGCATGAAGAAGCACGAAACCTGCTTGAGCAAACCCGAATTAACTGGCAGGAACAAAAAGTACGTCGACAAACCATTGAAGAGCAAGTGGTTGAAGCGGGTTTTGAATTAAAAGTACTGATTCAGGAAATGCCAGAAGAAGCCAATATCGAAGCATGGCAAACCACGGTTGAAGAACTGGAAGGTAAAATTCACCGACTTGGGCCGATTAATTTGGCAGCAATCGATGAATTTGAGCAGGAGTCCGAGCGTAAAGAATATCTGGATGCGCAAAATGAAGATCTGGTTGAAGCACTTAAAACCTTGGAAGATGCTATCAGTAAAATCGATCGTGAAACCCGCACCCGTTTCAGTGATACCTTTGATAAAGTGAATGTTAAATTGAAAGAGTTATTCCCACGTTTATTCGGTGGCGGTCATGCTTACCTTGAATTGACGGGAGATGATATTCTTGAAGCGGGTGTAACCGTTATGGCGCGCCCACCGGGTAAACGTAACAGCACGATTCACCTGCTGTCAGGCGGGGAAAAAGCATTAACGGCTGTGGCCATGGTATTTTCTATTTTTGAATTAAATCCTGCTCCGTTCTGTATGCTCGACGAAGTCGATGCACCACTGGATGATGCCAATGTTGGGCGTTACTCACAATTAGTGAAAGATATGTCTGAACGTATTCAGTTTATCTTTATTACGCATAATAAAGTAACCATGGAAATTGCCGACCACCTTACCGGTGTAACCATGTCTGAGCCGGGCGTTTCTCGTATGGTAGCTGTTGATGTTGAGGAGGCCGTTGAGCTGGCAGCAGTCTAGTGGCGGCGGTATCGTTTTTTAGATGCTTTTGTTTGGATGTTACAAAGGTCTTTGGCTAATATCAGGTTTTTGGCGACACGATGAATACATTGCGAATTATATTAATAATTATTGGTGTTATTTTTATAATCGGAATCTATTTTTTTCAGCGAAAAAAAACATTACCGGTTAATCTTAATAAAATAACAGAAAGAATTATTCCTTTATTTTTTAGTATAAAAACAGCACTCAATAATTTATTTGGTTCTGATAAAGAACTTTCACAAGAGAAAAATTCAGTTCAGCGTCCCCATAACGAACTCAGCAAAGAGCAATTGGCGAGCATGAGCAGCCTAGTCGCCAATAATGCACGTAATGGATTGCAGAAAAACATTCAGTTTGAATCCCAAAATGAACACTCAACGCAGGGTGTGTCGATTGAGCATGGGCAGTCCCAGGTAGTGTCAGTGGCAAATGGGGATGAGTTGCTAATTACCTTAACCGTTATCCCTAAACCCGAGCATTTTTTTAGTGGTGACGATATTATTGTCGCGTGTAAGTTAGCGGGCTTGCAACTGGGCGAGTTCAATATCTTTCATCGTTATGCCTTAGTTGATGATAAGGTGCAAATAACCCCTGTTTGCAGTTTGGTGAATTTGTTTGAACCAGGCTCTTTTGACATCGCTGCAATGGCTGATTTCTCTACAGAAGGGTTGTCGTTATTTATGCAACTGCCTGGTCCCGTTGATGGTCGTGAAGCCTTTGTTGTTTTAATGGATGTGTCTGAGAAGTTAAGTTTGCATTTAAATGCAACCATTTGTGATGAAACCCGCAGCGTGTTAACAGCACAAACAATCAGTCATTTAAAAGAAAAAGTAGAAAATTATCGTTTTAAATTAAGAATGGCTTCATTAAAGAATCATTAATTCCCGATTTAAATTTCAGATGTTTTTACCGTGTACTGAGTAGGCAACCACTTTTATGTCAGCGTTACTAACTAAAATTAATAAGTTAAAAGATGAATTAAATCAGCATAATTATCAGTACTATGTACTGGATAACCCTGAAATTTCAGATAGTGGCTATGACAAATTATTGTGTGAGTTGCAGGAAATAGAAGCGCAGCACCCTGAATTAATTACACCGGATTCACCCACGCAACGTGTGGGTGCGACACCCTTAGCGGAATTCAACAGCGTTAAACATGAAATGCCAATGCTTTCGTTAGCGAATGCATTCTCTGCTGAAGAATTTTCTGAATTCAACCAGCGAATTATTGACTCACTAACTAAAGCAGATGCTTATAACGGTGAGGACCTTAAATACGCGGCTGAACCTAAACTTGACGGCCTAGCGATTAGCTTGCTTTATGAAAAAGGTATTTTAGTTCGTGGTGCAACGCGTGGTGATGGTTCAACCGGTGAAGATGTGACGCAAAATATCCGAACCATCGAAACCATTCCATTAAAGTTACTCGGTAGTGATATTCCTTCACGGCTGGAA
This sequence comes from uncultured Granulosicoccaceae bacterium, assembly GCA_964542925.1. Classification (GTDB taxonomy): domain Bacteria; phylum Pseudomonadota; class Gammaproteobacteria; order AKS1; family AKS1; genus Sulfuriflexus. Next base: position 4,704 of record CAZIWG010000099.1, read on the forward strand.
GTACGCGGTGAAGTGATCATGGATAAAAAAGGTTTTGATAAACTTAACCAAATTCAAAAAATAAATAATGAAAAGGTTTTTGCTAATCCGCGCAATGCCGCTGCGGGTTCGCTGCGTCAGCTTGACTCCAAAATAACAGCAACACGACCTTTGTCTTTTTATTGTTATGGCATTGGAATTATTTCAGATGACGTGGCTTTACCCGATACGCATAGTGGGATTATGACGCAGCTAAAATCGTGGGGGATACGTATTAATCCTGAGAGCAAAGTCGTAACCGGCACTAATGGTGCCGATAAATATTACAAGTCTTTATTTAATAAACGCGAGTCGCTTGACTACGAAATTGATGGCATTGTTTATAAAGTGGACAGTTTAGCGAGCCAGACAATTCTAGGCTTTGTTGCACGTGCGCCGCGCTGGGCGATTGCCCGAAAGTTTCCCGCGCATGAAGAAATGACCAAAGTACTCGGAATTGATATTCAAGTGGGGCGAACCGGCGCGTTAACCCCAGTGGCAAGACTG
>CAZIWG010000100.1:0-5140 GCA_964542925.1 uncultured Granulosicoccaceae bacterium
ATGTTGAAGGCCTATTCATGAAAAACTGGGAAGAAGATGACAGTGAAGAATATTGCACTGCCACAGAAGATTTAAAAGACGCACAATCAGTTTGCGACCAACTTAAAATCCCTTTGCATACGGTTAATTTTTCAACTGAATATTGGGATCGTGTTTTTGAACACTTTTTAAGTGAATACAAAGCCGGACGCACACCTAACCCCGATGTGCTTTGTAATCGAGAAATTAAATTTCGCGCTTTTCTTGAACATGCTCAAAGCTTAGGTGCCGATGCCATTGCCACCGGTCACTATGTTGATACTCACTTTCAGGATGATGAATACCAACTTATTAAAGGACGTGACAACAACAAAGACCAAAGTTACTTTCTTTATATGCTTGGGCAAAAACAATTATCCAACGCTCTGTTTCCGCTTGGCAATATAGAAAAAGACAAAGTAAGAAAAATTGCTGAAGAAAATAATTTTATCAATAGCCGCAAAAAAGACAGTACCGGAATTTGTTTTATTGGTGAACGAAAATTCACTGATTTTCTTTCCCATTTTTTACCTGCGCAACCTGGCGAGATTGTTTCTGATTCAGGAAAAATACTCGGTCAACACAATGGTCTTATGTATTACACTATTGGTCAGCGCCAAGGGTTGGGGATTGGCGGGCGCAATGATGCCAGTGGCGAAGCTTGGTTTGTTGCAAGCAAAAACATGGACAACAATCAATTAATCGTGGTGCAAGGTGGCGAGCATCCCCTGCTCTACAAAAAGAATTTATTCGCCGATGATATTCATTGGGTATCTAGTACACCACCAAATGCACTGAGTAATGGTCAACTGCATTGTATGGCTAAAATCCGTTATCGCCAACCGGATCAAGCCTGCCACATAAGCATTGATAAAGGTATCTTTCACGTTGAATTTGATCAACCACAACGCGCCATCACGCCAGGGCAATCATTGGTTCTCTACGACGGTCAACAATGCCTCGGCGGCGCCATTATTACAAAGGGTTTTAATTAACATGACTGAATCGTATTCAGATCGCGTGCTCGCTTTTGCGGGCATTGTTCAAGCTTGCCAATGTGCACAACAAATCGCTAAAACCGGTATGGTTGATACAGATGCGTTAACAAGCTGCATTCATAGTATCTTTGTCATCGATGCTGACAATGTTAGTAATATTTTTAATGCCGGCGATCAATGTCAACATGGACTTCAATCTACTGGCGAATTATTAACCCGATCGGGTAATACTGAACGTAATGAACTGATGCGTTATATCATTGGCGTTATACAACTCGAACGCAGCTTAAATAAAAAGCCTTCGGTGCTCACTGAACTGTCAAACGGGATCACTAAATCACAACAACAAAGTGAACATTTTTCCATGTTACACACTAATGTGCTCGCCTCGTTAGCAGGGCTTTACTCCGATACACTAAGCAAACTCAAACCACGCATAATGATCAATGGTGAGCAAATGCACTTAACCCACCCGGACAATGCTAATAAAATCCGCAGTTGCCTGCTTGCCGCCGTACGTGCTGCAGTATTATGGCGTCAATCAGGTGGTTCACGCCTCCAATTATTATTTTCCAGAAAGCTCTATCTCACTGAATCTAAAAGACTTATAAAAAACCTGAACTGATCAATGAAAATCGAGTCTAAATCCTCGCATGAAGTGTTCCATTTCACGTTGGACAGAGTAGGCTATAATTTAGATAGAGATGTTCAAAGTAGTTCTCTGTGGTTATGTTCAACACATAAAAAGGAGAATACATTATGAGGCGTTTATATTTTCTAGCTCCACATCTTAGTAGTGCGAAAGCAATTTTTCATGATTTATTACTCGCACGTGTCGATGATCATCATGTTCACGTAATTAGCAAAGATGAATCTCAATTAGTCAAAGAAGAACTTCCTGCGGCTACCCTGTTAGAAAAATCAGATTTAGTGCCCGCATTTGAACGCGGTCTTGTCACTGGTTTTGCATTGGGTCTTGTATTGAGCGTTATCGGAGTGGTACTCACCCCTTTTGGTATTGAATTAGGTGGCGGTGCTATTCTTGCAATTACACTTTCAGGTGCATTTTTCGGCGCATGGGTATCCAGTATGATTGGTATTTCACTGCATAACAGTCACCTAGAAGGCTTTGAAAAAGCCATCGCCAAAGGTGAATATCTCTTTATTGTGGATGTACCAAAATCTCGTATGCCCGAAATTACTAAGTTAATGAAACAGCATCACCCTGAAGCTGATAGCGAAGGCAGTGATCCAACCGTGCCAGCCTTTCCTTAAACAATTATTTGTTGTAGAAAAGGCTCGCATAGTTATTTAAAATCTCAGCATTACCTGAGATAGCGTTAGCTAATTCAGGTAATGTTGATGGGTGCAAGCTTGTCAGCAACATCCTTATACTCAGCAATTTCATGGAAATTTAAGTAGCGATAAATCTCTGCACCAAGGGGCTGAAGATCTTTCATATATTCCATGTATTCACTCACGTTTGGTAACCGTCCTAATGCCGCCGTCACCGCTGCCAATTCAGCAGAACCAAGATATACATTTGAATCTTTACCCATGCGGTTCGGAAAGTTACGCGTTGAGGTTGACATTACCGTGGCACCATCTGCAACACGCGCCTGGTTACCCATACAAAGTGAACAACCAGGTACTTCTGTTCGCGCACCCGCCTTTCCAAAAATAGCGTAATAACCTTCTTCAGTTAACTGATGTTCGTCCATTCGCGTGGGTGGTACAATCCAAAGACGCACAGGCACATTACTGACATTCTCAAGTACTTTACCCGCCGCACGATAATGACCAATATTCGTCATACATGAACCGATAAAGACTTCATCAACATTCACTTCACCAATCTCTGATAAAGATTTCACATCATCCGGATCATTAGGGCAAGCGAGTAATGGTTCTGTTATGTCTGCTAAATCAATTTCAATAATTTCTGCGTATTCTGCATCGTTATCTGCTTCAAGCAGATCAGGTTTACTTAACCATTCTTGCATCGCATCGATACGACGTTGCATGGTGCGTGCGTCACCGTAACCATTTGAAATCATCCACTTCAACAAAGTCACATTTGATTTCAAATATTCGATCACCGGTTCATTATTTAAACGTACCGTACAACCTGCGGCTGAACGTTCTGCAGATGAATCTGAGAACTCAAATGCCTGTTCCACTTTTAAATCAGGCAAACCCTCAATTTCAACAATACGGCCAGAGAAAATATTTTTCTTGTTTTGTTTTTCAACTGTCATTAAGCCACGTTGAATTGCTACATAAGGAATAGCGTTGACTAAATCACGCAAGGTGATACCAGGCTGCATTTCCCCTTTAAAACGAATCAAAACAGATTCAGGCATATCTAAAGGCATCACACCTAAGGCCGCACCAAAAGCCACTAAACCCGAACCCGCAGGGAAACTAATACCTAACGGGAAACGTGTGTGAGAGTCACCACCCGTACCGACGGTATCAGGTAAGATCATACGGTTTAACCAAGAATGAATCACGCCATCACCCGGACGAAGTGATACGCCACCTCGAGTCTGAATAAACTCAGGGAGTTGATGCTGCAAAGTAATATCAACTGGTTTTGGATACGCCGCGGTGTGACAAAAACTTTGCATTACTAAATCAGCAGAGAAACCTAAACAGGCTAATTCTTTTAATTCATCACGCGTCATTGCACCGGTAGTATCTTGCGAACCCACGGTGGTCATACGTGGCTCACAATACGTTCCTGGGCGAACACCCTCAACGCCACAAGCACGACCAACCATCTTTTGCGCTAAGGTATAACCCTTACCCGTATCAACCGGTGCCACAGGACGCATGAATATTTCTGATGCATCAAGCCCCAAGCCTTCACGTGTCTTATCTGTTAATGAACGACCAATAATGAGTGGAATACGACCGCCAGCACGCACTTCGTCCGCCATGGTTGTTGGTTTCAGTGTAAAGGTACTGATCACCTCACCCGCTTCGTTGTGCACTTCACCCTTGTAAGGATAAATAGTGATGATATCACCGGTATTCATTTTAGTGACATCACACTCAATCGGTAAGGCACCGGAATCTTCCGCAGTGTTAAAAAAGATAGGTGCAATATTACCGCCTAACACCACACCGCCTTGGCGTTTGTTCGGAACATAAGGAATATCATTACCCATGTGCCACAACACGGAGTTAATCGCCGACTTGCGCGATGAACCGGTTCCGACTACATCCCCCACATAAGCGAGTGGATGACCTTTTTCTTTCAGTTCATCAATCACAGACAATGCATTAGGCATACAGTTAATGAGCATCGCTTTGGCATGCAATGGAATATCGGGACGACTCCATGCTTCAGACGCTGGCGATAGATCATCCGTATTGGTTTCACCATCTACTTTAAAAACAGTCACCGTGATCGACTCAGGCATAACTTCACGTGAGGTAAACCATTCCGCATTAGCCCAGGCATCCACAACTTGTTTCGCATGGCTATTGTTAGCTGCTTTGACAACCACATCATGATAGGCATCGAAAACCAATAACGTTTTTGATAATGCCGCCGCCGCAATCGGAGCAAGTTTTTCATCATCCAGTAAATCGACTAGTGGCGTAATATTATAGCCACCGAGCATCGTGCCGAGTAATTCCGTTGCACGTGCCGTGTCTATCATCGGGCATGTTGTCTCAGACGTAACGATGGCGGTTAAAAATCCTGCTTTCACATAAGCAGCTTGATCGACGCCGGGGGGTACACGATGTACCAGTAACTCAAGAAGCATTTCTTCTTCGCCCGCAGGTGGGGTTTTCATTAATTCAACTAACGCGGCGGTTTGCTCTGCATCCAATGGTAATGGGGGCAAACCCTGTTCAGCACGTTCACTGACATGTTGACGGTATGACTCAAGCACAATAACTCCTTCCAGCCCGTAGGCGTCTCTTACAAGGGCGGGTATTCTACCGGTTCAGCGCTCTTCACACACGCCAAATTGTCAACAGGCCTATTAATTGACTACAAAATATGGGTGTTATGTCTAGAACTAAATCATCAAAAATAATAAAAACAAGTGGAAACTTAGACATAAATAATAATAATTTGCATTACAAAGAACTTATAACTATAACTA
>CAZIWG010000101.1:0-1065 GCA_964542925.1 uncultured Granulosicoccaceae bacterium
TGCGCACGTTTAATCATGCTCAACGCCGGCCGATCCTTTACTGAACCCGCTGGATTATTGCCTTCTAATTTCACCAACAAGGTATTTGACGTTTCACCCGCTAATCGCTGCAAACGAACCAGTGGCGTATTGCCAACAAAATGATCTAAAGTTAAATATTTCATAGTGACATTTTACCTTAAATCGCATCAATATACAGCGGGGACTAGCATTCAACATATTTACGAGGTATAAATACAGGCACTACTTAAAAAGAACTAAATAACGAGCAATATGGACACGGAAACTAAAGTCTACGACGAACAACTCTCACTCGAATTGGCTGGTGGTAATGAAGACTTGGCGCAGCAAATGCTCGACATGCTTATCAATGAATTACCGACACTCCAAGCCGGTATGAACGATGCCTTTGACGAAGGCGATAAAGCCGCCCTCTACGACCATGTGCATAAAATCAATGGCTCTACCCGCTATTGCGGCGTACCAGCGGTAGGTAAAGCGGCTAATAATTTGGAGTTATTGCTAAAAGATGAAATTGACGAATTAGATGCGTCGCTTGAAAGTCTGAATAGTGAAATTAAGCGGTTGTTGGCGTTTTAGTTTTAGCTACGTTGTTTTCGTAGCCCGCTATTGGTTCGCTGGAAAAAACGAGTAAAGCTTCATGTCCTCAGAGCTTTTGATAGGCGTTACTAAAATGAGAAAATTCATAATATTCTTGATAATCCTATTACTATCTAATATTGCCATAGCAAATAAAGATTGCCTGTCTAAAAATGAATATCAAACAAAAGAAACTATACTAATTGATGCATATATCAAATCAGACATGAATAACTCTGGCAAGTACAGCAAACATGAACTGAACTCTATTACAAAAGAAGCAATTGAAACTGTTATAGAATTATCTGCTAATAATCCGATTTGTAACAACCATCATAATGTATGCAATTTAAATCGAATTGGTGAATACTTCACATCATTAAATAAATTCATTGACAAAAGACCGAAAACTACAGTCTCTGATAAACATGTGTATTTAAGAACCTACAACCTTCTACCTACAAC
>CAZIWG010000101.1:1165-5099 GCA_964542925.1 uncultured Granulosicoccaceae bacterium
ACCTACAACCTTCTACCTACAACAATGCTAAATTGCAATCTTATAAAAATACCTGGCCAGTAGACTGGCGTCAGAAACTTTATGATGCCGAATTGGAACGAACGTAGTGAGTTCCCCTGAGGCAGCAGAAAGTTTCTGGCGACAGGCTGCGGGGCAAACCACTTATTTAAAACCGTAGCACTTCAAGAAGATTGCTTCACTGCGTTCGCAATGACGGTTATTTTTTAAGAATTGTTAGATATTAAAAGCGTAACAAACGCCACCGCATGGTCATCTTCATCGGCAATACTGATATACGCTGCCCCAATTCCCATCTGCTTCACCAATTCCTTAGCTCGCGAAAAATATTCAACGATGGGTTTACCATGCTCATCATGACCCACACCGATATCACGCAAACTCATGCCCTGACTAAAACCAATCCCCATCGCCTTGGCAACCGCTTCCTTTGCTGCAAATCGCTTAGCCAAAAAATGCGCCGGTCTTACCGACTGCGCATAATCATCTAACTCCGCATCCGTTAAAATTCGTCGGCAGAACTTATCACCATACTCATCAATATTTTTCTGCATCCGCGAAACACGCACAATGTCAGTGCCAATCCCATAAATCATGACGATGCCTGAAGTGCCAACAAACGCGCATCACGCATTAACTGCTTCATCTCTCTGACCGACTCCTGCAAGCCAGTAAACACAGCTCGCGCAATAATCGCATGACCAATATTCAACTCACGGATATCCAGTAACGCCGCAATTGGTTCAACATTATGGTAATGCAAACCATGCCCCGCATTCACGTGCAAACCAGCATTAACGCCTGCTTCAACAGCCAAACAAATACGTTTATATTCGAGCTCTTTTTCTTGTACTGTTTCCGCATCCGCAAAACGACCCGTGTGAATTTCAATCACCGGAGCTCCTACTTCCGCAGATGCTTGAACTTGCTCTGGTTCTGGATCTATAAAAAGCGACACACGCACATTCGCTTCCGCTAAACGCGAGCACGCTTCTTTCATACGACCAAACTGGCCTTTTACTTCCAAGCCACCTTCTGTGGTTAATTCTTCACGGCTTTCTGGAACGAGGCAACAGTCATCCGGTTTTACTTCTTCAGCAATGACCAACATATCTTCTGTGACAGCCATTTCCAGATTCATACGCGTTTGTAAAATATCACGCAACATATAAACATCACGATCTTGAATATGACGACGGTCTTCTCGAAGGTGTAAAGTGATCGCATCGGCACCCGCTTGTTCCGCTTCAATCGCCGCTTGAATGGGATCGGGGTAACGCGTACCACGTGCCTGACGCAGTGTCGCGACATGATCAATATTTACACCTAATAAAATGTCATTGAGTGACTCAGACACTTTTAACTCTCCTACGGAATTAACTCATCGAACGATGATTATACAACAGTCGGCTTTGTAATGGTTTATCGCCAATATAGCCCTGCAAGACACTTCGCATCAGTCGCTTACAGTCACGCAAACATTCTGAATCGTCTAGTAATTCATTATCTAAGGCAATAATACTGCGGCCACTTAACTTGGGGCCATTGGGAACGCTGTTCTCGGTACAAATAACCGGGCCATGCTCAAAAACATAATGATAATCATAATCAGGGTCAACTGGCTCCCCTGTATTCACATCGTGATCAAGCACCAACCCGTAGCCTAATTCCTGCAGTAATCGTTTTTCAAATAACCGCAAGCAGATTTCAGTTGTCTGGCTATCTGCCCCCGCTTCTCGCAAGGCGGTTAAGGCTTTGGCGTATAAGGTAAACAGTTCTTCGTGGACGTCGGCATGTTTCAATAATCGAAAGATTAGCTCAGTTAAATAATAAGCACTGGCATAAGAACCACCCGCTAAAGGCTTTACAAAATCAGCGGCTTCAACTTGGGTTAAGGTGTATAACTCACCTTTACCAGTCCATGATATGAGTAATGGCTGGAATACTTGTAATAAGGCATTGGTTGGAGATTTTGGGCGTCTTGCCCCTTTTGCAACCATGGCGACTCTGCCATGATTCACGGAAAAAACTTCTAAGATGAGACTGGTGTTTCTAAACTCACGCCGGTGCAAAACAAAACAAGGCTCATTGTCTATTCGCTGGCTCATTAAAAATCGTCGGTGTATCCAAGACTACGTAGTGCACGCGTATCATCAGACCAACCTTCGCGTACTTTCACCCAAAGTCGGACAAAGACTTTAGTCTCTAACATTTTTTCTAATTCTATACGGGACTGTTTACCTATTTCTTTTAACATTGAACCATTCTTGCCAATGACAATCACTTTTTGACCTGCGCGTTCAACCCATATCACTGCACCGACTCTTAACATACCATCCTCATGTTGATATTCCTCAATTTCAACAGTGAGTGCATAGGGCAATTCTTTACCTAAACGTCGAATCAATTTTTCACGAATTAATTCTGCTGCGATGAAACGCATACTTCTATCCGTCACCTGTTCTTCATCATAAAAAAAATCAGCTTCTGGTAACATTTTTCTCAATGTCGTTTCGAGCAAGTCGGTATTATCCCCTTTGGTTGCTGAAAGCGGAATGATTTCACTAACACCTTTTATGGCTGATAGTTTTTGCAACAACGGTAACAAAGCATCTTTCTTTTCAAGCCTGTCTATTTTATTGATACCAATAATTACTTTAGCGTCCGTATGTTCAAGACGTTCAAGAACAAGATCATCGGCTTCTTTCCAGCCAGTCGCTTCAATTAAAAAAACGATAACATCAACATCATGTACAGCGGTTATTGCGGCGCGATTCATATAACGATTCATCGCATGCTTGTTGTCGATATGCATGCCGGGTGTATCAACAAAAATGAACTGGGTGTCATCTGTGGTTTTAATACCAAGGACACGATGTCGCGTTGTTTGTGGTTTGCGAGAGGTAATACAGATCTTTTGACCCACTAAACGATTCAGCAAGGTTGACTTTCCAACATTCGGGCGACCAATAAAGGCAACATGACCACAGCGTTTATTTGTTTCACTCATTATTTTGAACCATTATTAATGCGTTCTAAAATTTCACTTGCAGCAGACTGCTCCGCTTTACGCCGACTGCTGCCTGTCGCAGTCACTGTATCACCATCTTCAATTTTACATTCAATGGTGAATGTTTGTGCATGTGCTTTACCGGTTACTTCAATCACATCATAACTGGGTAAGGCTTGATGCCGTGCTTGTAGATATTCTTGAAGACGGGTTTTGGGGTCTTTGCCGACATTTTCAGGGCTCACTTTTTTTATTCGGGTAGCGAGCTGAGATAAAATAAACTCACGGCATGTTGGCAAATTAGAATCTAAATAGATAGCCCCTATAATGGCTTCAAAGGCATCTGCAAGTATTGAGCTGCGTCGAAACCCTCCACTTTTTAGTTCACCAGGACCCAGTTTTAAAAAATCACCTAGTGACAAATCTCTCGACAATTCAGAAAGTGTTTCACCTTTGACTAAACTGGAACGGAGCCGGCTCATTTCTCCTTCTGAACACTCAGGAAACCGATGAAATAATTCATCTGCGATAACCATTCCAAGAATGGCATCACCAAGAAATTCAAGGCGTTCATTATTTGACTGACCTACACTGCGATGCGTTAAGGCCTTCAGCAATAAAGCCTCATCTTTAAATGTATAATCTATCTGCTTAGATAGCTTAACAAGATCAGGTGTCAATTCACGGCCTCGATTTTTTCATGAAACTCAGCCAATAAACTCAATGGCCCGACTAACGGCGTTTTAACGGTGTAATCAATTGTAACAATGGCCGCTCCATTACGCTTATTCACTTTAATATTTTTTCTTGTCAGGGTGCGGATATTATTAATATCTAATTTTGCTTGTAATAAACTACGAATCTTTGCTCTCGACATACGCGAAATACCCTGGGTTCTTTCAAGCG
>CAZIWG010000102.1:0-4846 GCA_964542925.1 uncultured Granulosicoccaceae bacterium
CGACCGGTCGGGTTAATATGGTATTGCGTGTCTGCGTGTAGCCATTCAGTAGGAAGAATAGGTTTAATGATTTCTTCCATGACCGCTTCTTGTAAATCTTTAAGGCTAATTTCTTCGGTGTGTTGTGTTGAAAGCACAACAGCATCAATACCCGTTGGTTTGCCATCTTGGTAGCGGAAGGTAATTTGGCTTTTTGCATCAGGACGTAACCAAGGTAGCGTACCATTTTTGCGTACTTCCGCTTGGCGACGAACCAAACGGTGTGAATAGGTAATTGGGGCAGGCATCAATACATCGGTTTCATTTGAGGCGTAACCAAACATCATGCCTTGATCGCCAGCACCTTGTTCATGGTCGTCTGACTCATCAACACCCATCGCAATATCGGCGGACTGTTTATCTATAGAAGTCAGTACGGCACAAGATTCCCAATCGAAACCCATGTCGGAACTGTTGTAACCAATTTCCTTAATCACACCACGTACGGTTTCGGTCATATCGACCCACGCATTGGTAGTAATTTCACCGGCAATCATTACCATGCCAGTGGTAACCATGGTTTCACAGGCAACACGCGATTTTGTATCTTGGTCGAGTAGCGCGTCTAAGATAGCATCAGAAATTTGGTCGGCGACTTTATCCGGGTGACCTTCAGAAACTGATTCTGAAGTAAAAAGATGATCATTCATTATTGTGTATTCCTCATAAAAAAACCCGCTTTAGCTAGACTAAGGCGGGTTTCTAAAATCTGTTTCCACACGCTTTAGCCGTATTTATTAAGCGCCCGCAATCTGAATTCAAATCAGCGCTGTATCGTTAGTGATTATAGTGCTAACGATTAAGATGTCAAAGGGAAACAGTTAAAACAAAGTTAAATTATGTAAAATTTTTAGTTAGTAACCCCAAACTCCTTCAAGAAGGCTCGCAAATCCAGCATAGGTTGCGGCATTGGTTTTTTCAAAGGAAGGGAAATTAATTTCAGCAAGCATCTTTTTGCCATCTTCAGTTTTATCGGCTTCAATAAGTGCTTTGCGAACGGCTGCTTGCACCTCAAGAGGCACACTGGGAGAAGCAGATACAGCGGTATGAGGAACCTGTTCAGTGGTAACAATAGTTAGTAGGGTTGGGAAACCACCGACCATAGGCGTTGGTACAATAGCGGCTAGAGCCTTACCATCAAGCACTTTTTTAATTGAATCGACTGAGTTATCAACTTCAACAATAACAGGTTGACGCAAAGGGTTTGGAAACATTTCTTCCAGCCTCAGCATACCTAAGCTGGGTGAGCCGATAGTTGCGAGTGATTTACCAATGAGCTCTTCGGGTTCGATGATGGCGTTATCTTCACTAGTTACCAAAGTATATGAAACAGCGTCTGCACGCTTAGCAAGCACCTTAAAATTCATACGCTTGATACGATAGTCAGTTAAATGCGCCGCATCTAAAATGAAGTCATATTTGCCCGGCCTTTTCATGTTTTGCCAATAGCTAAGGAAATTTAATGACGTGACTAGTTTGATGGTATGCCCCGTCTTTTTTGATAAATATTCAGTTAGCGGTGTAAAAGCTTTAATTGTTCTATCTGGGGGGAGAATAGGTTGAACTACGAAGGTATAGGTTGCCGCTTGAGCATAACCAGCAAGGAGAAATAATAACAGCATAGTGCTAGATCGGAAATAACCTATATTCATATAAATATTTGATAAATGATGTTTTTTCATACGACTACTCTGGTTTTTTTACTTTGGTTTGCGATTTCAAAAACCGGTCGTTATACCCCTTACAAGGACCGATAGGAATTTAATTATTGTGTATCGAATAAAGTGTAGTCAGCGGATCTAGGCTTGTCCAAGTGGTTTGGGCTTTTTTATGGCCTGTTGCTGGGTAATTGGCAGATTTATGAGCAAAATTGTCCTATTCAGAGGATAAAATCATCATATCTATTTATATGCGTATTGACTGATAATCATAACTCGTTGTTATTTATAGAAATTGCTTAATTGACCTATTAATCACCTACGTTAGAGTATTGCTCATAAGCGGCAGGTAAGAGAGAATACGCCTCCCCTGCGAGAAAGTACTCTTCGCGTGGATCCATGGGAATAGGGGAAGTACCCGATCTATAAGCTTAATTTTTTGACTTAAGCCCGTTGGAAACAATTGGTGCTGGTTTAGCTTTATCTCATCAACATGATGGGAAATATGAACGATTTACGATTTGTGTGTTGCTAAGTGACACGCAGAAATATATTTAACCTTAATTATTAACATTTTAGTTTTCAAAGAGGATTCTGTTATGTCAGCAACTGCTAACCGTCGCAATCTTGCGAATGCTGTTCGCGCACTCAGTATGGATGCCGTACAGAAAGCAAATTCGGGACATCCTGGCGCACCAATGGGAATGGCCGATATTGCCGAGGTACTGTGGAATAGCAACATGAGCCACAACCCAAGTAACCCTAACTGGGTAAACCGTGATCGTTTCATTTTATCAAATGGTCATGGTTCGATGCTGATTTACTCACTTCTGCATCTGACTGGTTATGACCTGAGTATTGATGATCTGAAAAACTTTCGTCAATTACATTCAAAAACACCAGGTCATCCAGAATATGGTTACGCACCGGGTGTTGAAACAACTACCGGCCCACTAGGTCAGGGTATTACTAATGGTGTAGGCATGGCAATTGCTGAAAAAGCATTGGCAGGTAAATTTAACCAAAAAGGGCACGACATCGTTGACCACAACACTTATGTGTTCCTAGGTGATGGTTGTTTGATGGAAGGTGTTTCTCATGAAGCCTGTTCACTTGCCGGTACCTTAGGTCTAGGTAAGTTGATTGCATTTTGGGATGACAACGGTATTTCTATCGATGGTCATGTTGAAGGCTGGTTTACAGATGATACACCTAAACGTTTTGAGTCTTACGGTTGGCATGTGATTGCAGATGTTGATGGACATGATTCAGAAGCATTACAAAAAGCCATCGATACAGCGAAAGCAATGACGGATAAGCCAACAATGATTTGTTGTAAGACCACCATTGGTTTTGGTTCTCCAAACAAAGCGGGCAGCCATGCTTGTCACGGTGCCCCATTAGGCGAAGAAGAAATTAATTTAACCAAGGCTGCCTTGGGTTGGGATTATGGCGCATTTGAAGTACCGGAAGATGTTTACGCAGGTTGGGATGCGAAAGAAAAAGGCGCAGCAGCAGAAGCAGCATGGAACGATAAGTTAGCCGCTTATAAATCAGCACACCCTGAACTAGCTGCTGAATTCGAACGTCGTATGGCCGGTGATTTACCTGCAGATTGGGCTGATAAGTCGGCTGCTTACATCGCACAAGTTAATGCAGATGCGAAGAGCCCAGCAACACGTCAAGCATCGTTGGCTGCCATTGAAGCATACTCGCCAATGGTTCCTGAAATGTTTGGTGGTTCTGCTGATTTGGGTTGTTCCAACTTGACTGAATGGTCTGGTTACAAGCCAATGATCAGCAATGAAGAATGTAACTACTTAAACTACGGTGTCCGTGAATTTGCAATGTCTGCGATCATGAACGGCATTACCTTACACGGTGGTTTAATTCCGTTCGGTGCGACCTTCTTGATGTTCTCTGAATACGCGCGTAATGCGTTGCGTATGGCTGCATTGATGAAAATTCAAAGCATCTTTGTATATACGCACGACTCTATTGGTTTAGGTGAAGATGGTCCAACGCACCAACCGGTTGAACAAATTCCAACACTACGAATGATTCCAAATATGGCTGTTTGGCGTCCATGTGATGCAGTGGAATCAGCGGTATGTTGGCAGCAAGCGATTGAGCGTACAGAAGGTCCTTCTACATTGATTTTCTCTCGTCAAGGTTTAGCTCACCAACCACGTACCGATGCACAAATTTCTGACATTGCTAAGGGTGGTTACATTCTTAAAGATTGTGACGGCACGCCAGATGCAATCATCATTGGTACTGGTTCAGAAGTTGAATTAGCAACTGGTGCTGCAGAAGCAATGAGTGGCAAGAAGATTCGTGTTGTATCTATGCCTTCAACTAACTTGTTCGATGCACAAGATGACGCTTACAAAACATCGGTGTTAATTAAGGGTGTTCCAACAGTAGCCGTTGAAGCGGCTGTAACCGATGCATGGTTCAAGTACGCTGATGCAGTGGTTGGTATTGATCATTTCGGTGAATCTGCACCTGCTGGCGAACTATTCAAAGAATTTGGCTTCACCGTTGAAAACGTTGTGAAGGCAGTTGAATCAGTTTTGTAAAATAATTATTAAAACTTTTGTAATTTTAGATTAAGACTTAGGAGAAGAAACACATGACTATTAAAGTCGGTATTAACGGTTTTGGCCGTATTGGTCGTATGGCGTTCCGCGCTATTGCTAAAGACTTCAATGATGACATCGAAGTTGTTGGTATTAACGATTTGCTAGACGCAGATTACCTTGCATACATGCTTAAGTACGATTCAGTACACGGTAACTTTGACGGCGACGTCGCTGTTGATGGCAACAACTTAGTTGTTAACGGTAAAACAATTCGTTTAACAGCAGAACGCAATCCATCTGATCTTAAATGGGGCGACATCGGCGCAGACTTAGTAATCGAATGTACTGGCTTCTTCTTAACAGAAGAAACATGTCAGCAACACATTGATGCCGGCGCGAAGAAAGTGGTTATGTCAGCACCTTCTAAAGATGGCACACCTATGTTCGTACACGGTGTTAACCATGAAACATATGCAGGTCAAGCAATCATCTCAGCTGCTTCTTGTACTACTAACTGTTTAGCACCTGTTGCTAAAGTTATCAACGACAAGTGGGGCATCAAAC
>CAZIWG010000103.1:0-4711 GCA_964542925.1 uncultured Granulosicoccaceae bacterium
TAATTTAATGGTATATAGAAATGAAATGCAATGTTTACAAATACTTACGTAGTAGAGAATAATTCACGAATGGAATATAAAGTGATGCCCCCACGTCACATACCATACCTTTATCATTAAAGATGAAAGTAAATTGTTACCATTCACAATCAGTGGTTTATTACAAAAAACACCTCAAAACTAATACTAATTGGCTATTTATAAGCATTCTCTTATAAGCGGCTCTGTAATAATTGATTGTTGAATTGCTTAAAAATCAATCCCTTTATATTTTACTGCTGAGCAAACTCAATTTGCTCTCGCTCAATTGAAAGGAAGACCTGATAAGCATTTCGTCTATTTGCTTCATCAAACGCAGGTAGACTAGAAAACTCAGACCAATCTGCTGCCGCATAAACTTCATCGAATGTATCTAGATTCTCAAACGCATCCGTCATAATTTGTCGTAAATAGGCAAGATAACGTCGGGTTTGGCTAATAGCTTGATTTGGATCGGCAGCAACCTGACCATGACCTGGAATAAGTGCTTTAAGCTTACTGGTTTCCATTCGTTCAAGTGTTTTCAGCCAATGCCGTGTATCTGCATCGCCCAAATAAGCAACACGGCCTTCAAATATAATATCACCTGAAAATAACACCTGATCAGTATCCACGTAGAGCGTTAAATCACCATCCGAGTGAGCAGCCCCTACAGCAGAAAGAGTTAATTTCACACCGCCTTCAGTAAAACTTTCACCTTTCTCTAGATATCGATCTGGTTTGATTAAACGTGTTTGCTTGTTTACCCATGGCTTTAAAGAGAACCGTCTTTCCTCGAGTCTTTCACGTGATGTTTCTGAAGATAAATATTCATCAGCACCAGCTGGTGCAATTATTTTTGCACCTAAGTCCTTAAATACCTGAAGTCCATAAATATGGTCTGCGTGATAGTGACTGACAATTACCTTGGTAATCGGTTTATCAGTCATTTTACGAATTTCTTCAACTAGTTTTTGCGCTAACGATGGAGTTCCCAATGAATCAAAAATAATCACACTGTTATTTGTAATCACCACCCCTGCATTTGAAATAAAACCTTCATTGTCTGTTGCGATACCTGGCAACCCACCGACATACCATGTGTGTTCAGATACCTTAATAAGTTTCATTTTTACATTTGTTTTTACATAGGCTTCAGATGATGGCGCATCGCCTTCACAAGCGATCAATAACAACGATAACAATACAATAATATAAAATTTCATTTTTATCTCTTTGGAAAATATTTTATCTGCGTTTACGGAAAAAATCTTTTAATAACTGAGCGCATTTTTCTGCCATCACACCACCGACTACCTCGACATGATGGTTTAATTTACGGTCTTGTGTAATTGTATAAACACTTTCTATTGCACCAGCACGGTGATCTGTTGCACCATATACCACGCGCTGAATTCGAGCATGAATAATCGCTCCCATACACATCAAACACGGCTCAAGTGTGACATACAAGGTCGTACCCGGAAGTCGGTAATTACCAAGCGTTTCAGCGGCTGCACGCATCGCCTGTATTTCTGCATGTGCAGTGGGATCGTGATTGGTAATCGGTCGATTCCAACCCTCGGCAATAACCTCACCAGCCTTAACTATTACCGCACCAACGGGCACCTCACTTTCTTTCTCCGCACGCTTCGCTAATTCAAACGCACGTTGCATGAAACTTTCATCGTCAGTAATTATGAGTGAGGAGTCCGGAGTTTTTTTCATAATTTAATCATATTAACAAACATCAACATTCTAACACTCAATACCTTTTAGATTGTTAATAGGCAACTGAGCGAACCAACTCCAACACAACTGACAACTCAAGAAGAGGGTTCTCAATTACCGTTGGGGTACGCATCGTTGGTTTTAACGGCTTGCCATCGGTGACCGTGCCGTTACTAACATCATTACTTAGGCTGCGGAACAAACCCTCCGCCAGGCACTTTAGTTCCACCCTCTTTCATATCCAGCGGTTGCCCACGAACACCTCCTCCGGAGCGATTAGCACCCCAGGCACCATCCCCTGAGTTGGTCACCGCATCCGAGCCAAGACGTGGTGTTGCACTACCAGGACTGGACCCTGGATTTTCGCCATCTGCGCCCGGTTGAGAAACAATGCCGAGACCGCTTGATCTTTTATTCATACATTTTTTGTAGGTGGGGCTCCAGTTACAATCATCAGGTCGACCGCCACTGGCACTGTCAGGTGCAGCCTGGTTAGAATACCTTCCACCATTACGTCGTCGAGGAACTACATGATACATTCTACGAGGCTCACTTGTTTCATTACCATGCGCATCAGTATGATAACGATCTTCTGCATAGGTATTGTCTCCAACACGTGTTCTGACTATTTCATCTTTACCCGATACTCTGCCTTGAGCATCATGGTATATCGTCATACTGTGAACAACGACACCGTGAGTATCTACCTCTTGATCTGTCACGGCATTTTGCTGTGCCTGACCACGTCCGGGGATATACTTTGCTCCGGGCGCGCGACCGGGACCAGCCGTCAGCCCACCGAAGCCACTTTGCCCCCCCTTTTGCTGACAGGAAACCACACTACCACCCGCCTGCAGGCAAGCCTGCATGGCACGCCGCTTGTCTCCGTTAGCCAAGTTAGGCTTTTGACCTACATTGATAGCGTTCTGCACACATGCAACGGAGTTCGACCCCGGCGGGCAATCCTGTGCCCCCCCAACATTGCCCCCTGCCTGAGGTAGATTTTGCAGCGAACCTAGTTTACGCATCCGCTCCAACTCGCGTAACTGCTTCATCCTAGCTTCGGCCTCACCAATACCTTTAGCTTGAGTTGCAGCCTGATTTGCCGGGATATTTATTGAGGGCAGTTTAACTTGACCTGCCGCTTGGTTGCGTACCCTTGATTGCTGCGCATTAACATTCGCTTTCACTGCAGGTCGAGCTACCGCAGACTTGATATCCTTTTGAATATATTCTCTCGGCTTAAACGCATCCGCAGCCTGTGCCAGCGATATTGTCAAGGCAACTAGCATCAGCAGACCAAAGAAAAGCGGCATCTTGATAGATCTGTTTTTTAGCGACTTAAGATTTTCCCACATAATCTTTCCTCCGGGTTGTTCCAATTTTATTAGCGAGTTTACTCATCGGAGTGTTCATTTATCCTACTCCCAGATTGATTGCATCATGGCGATACTGAAGCGGACTGGTGGCATCATTAGTTAGCGTTTGCACTCCGTCTCCAAAACGATCCGGATCCACCAGAGTATAGTAAGTATACTCCCCATTTTCGCTGAAAAACCACCCTGACCACCCCAAACAATCCCTCTTTATCCCACCTTCGTATACACCCTACTCCCACTCAATCGTTGCCGGTGGCTTGCTGGAAATATCGTAAGCAACCCGTGAAATACCAGTGACTTCATTAATAATACGGCTAGAGACTATTTCAAGAAATTCATACGGCAAGTGCGCCCAACGTGCGGTCATGAAATCAATGGTTTCAACCGCGCGCAGCGATACAACATATTGGTAACGGCGACCATCACCGGTTACACCCACTGATTTAACCGGTAAGAAAACCGTAAATGCTTGGCTGACTTTTTCATACAAGTCATGTGCGTGCAGTTCTTCAATAAAAATATGATCCGCCAATCGTAAAATATCCGCATATTCTTTTTTAACTTCACCCAAAATACGCACCCCGAGCCCAGGGCCAGGGAACGGATGACGATAAACCATGTCATACGGCAAACCTAATTCAACGCCGAGTTTACGCACTTCATCTTTAAATAATTCACGTAGCGGTTCACACAGCTTCAACGTCATGTAGTCTGGTAAACCACCGACATTGTGATGTGATTTAATTAAATGCGCCTTACCTGTTTTAGCACCCGCAGACTCGATCACATCAGGGTAAATCGTGCCTTGCGCTAACCATTTCGCATTGTCACACTTATTCGATTCTTCTTCAAAAATATCAACAAACAAGTTACCAATAATTTTACGTTTCTTCTCTGGGTCGGCTTCGCCCTTCAATGCATCTAAGAAACGATCTTCTGCATCAACACGAATAACTTTTACGCCCATGTGCTCAGCGAATGTCGCCATGACTTGATCGCCCTCGTTTAAACGTAGCAAGCCGTTATCAACAAACACGCAAGTCAATTTCTTGCCAATGGCTTTATGTAATAACGCCGCCACAACTGACGAATCGACACCACCTGATAAACCTAAAATAACCTCATCATCACCGACCGTTTTGCGAATAGTTTCAATCGCATCACTGGCAATATTGTCTGCCGTCCATAATCCATCACAACCACAAACATCGTGCACAAAACGATTAATAATACGTTCGCCTTGGTGTGTGTGTGTCACCTCTGGGTGGAATTGCAAGCCATAGTAACGACGTGATTCATCTGCCATACCCGCAATCGGTGCGCTGTCAGTTGAACACATCAAACTAAAACCATCGGGCAGTTCAACCACTTTATCACCGTGGCTCATCCAGACATCTAAGAGGCCATAACCTTCTTTGGTTTGGTGATCTTCAATGTCTTTTAATAACTCAGTGTGTCCACGTGCTCTGACTTGTGCGTAACCGTATTCATGGGTATCTGCTGACTCAACTAGACCACCTAATTGCGCTGCCATGGTTTGCATGCCGTAACAAATACCCAGTACCGGCACACCCATATTGAAA
>CAZIWG010000104.1:0-4661 GCA_964542925.1 uncultured Granulosicoccaceae bacterium
GCCTCAAAGCCGATAAATGGTTAGAAATTCAGAATGATCCAATATTTCGCCGGCGCACATTTCCTGAATCAGTGTTACTTGAGTTAAGTGTTGAAGGCAGCGATAGTTCTAGCGACGATAATTTAAAAGAGAGAATTTATTTTTATAGTAGTGGTGAGGCAAGTCCTTTTACCTTGACACTTCGTTCCCAGAATACCGAGCTTAGCTATCAAGTCAGTGGTGATAGTCAGGCAGTAATAACACATGATAGACAATAATCATTTTATAAAGTCTGCAAAGATGCGTGGCATGACCTTGATTGAGGTCATGGTTGCACTGGTGATTGTTGCTGTGGCACTTTCTGCCGCAATTCGTAGTGTCAATGCAGGGGTTGTGAATACAGATTACTTAAAACAAAAAAGTATTGCGCATTGGGTTGCAATGAATGAAGTGGCTGAGCAACAAATAAAACAAAATTTGGGTGCTAAAAATGAATGGAAACAAGTTGCGATGGCAAGGAAAACTTGGCATATCAATACCAATGTCAGTCTCACTGAGGCTAAATCTATTTTACGGGTTGAGACAAAAGTGTATCAACAGCGTGATGATGAATCGGCGTTAGCGTCGATGGTTAGTTTTGTTGGGGTGAAGCAATGAGAAGCCGTCATCAGGGGTTAACCTTGATTGAATTACTGCTGGCATTGGGTATTTTTTCTATTCTTGCCTTGTTGGCTTATGGTGGAATTAACGGTGTGCTCAATACTCGGCAAGCGGTTAATCAAGAATCAACACGCCTAGCGGCAGTACAACGCAGTTTTGTTCGTTTAGCCCGCGATTTTGAGCAGGTTTCACCACGTGCTATTCGAGATGGTTATGGTGATGTTCAACCTGCGTTGTACACAAGTACTGAGGTTTATAAATATAAACACAAAGACACTCAAGAAGATGCCGTTAAAGAAAGAGAAGCGCGGGTATTGGTAGAGTTTACGGTCGCAGGACGGCGTATTTTACCCGGTCAACAACGTAGTTCGTTACAACGTATTGCCTATGCTATTGATGGAAATAAATTACTACGTTTGAATTGGGCGGTGTTAGATCGTGCTCAGGACAGTCAGCCATATGTTTCTGTAATACTCAATGATATTGAAAAATTAACATTTCGTTTTCTAAAAGCAGATGGCGAGTGGCGTGAGTCGTGGACACTGGATGAGGCAGGGTTACAGACATTGCCTGCGGCGATAGAAATTAGTTTTGAGGATAAAAAGTTTGGCAAACTAAGACGCGTGTTCTTAGTGTCATGAGATGGCGCTTAAAAAAAATTAAGCAAGCAGGCACAGCGCTTGTGACCGCATTACTTATCGTTGCGTTAGCCAGTGTTATCGCAACGGCGATGTTAAAGCAGCAACACATTGATATTCGTCGTGCTGAAAACATGATTAAAGGTGATCAAGCGGATTTGTATCTTCGCGCAGGTGAGAATTGGGTGAGGAAATTATTGGCTGAAGATTTGCAAAAAAACAAGGTTGATAGCCTAAACGACAATTGGGCAAAAATAGATTCGAGCCTCGAAATTGATAAAGGCACAATCTTAATTCAGGT
This sequence comes from uncultured Granulosicoccaceae bacterium, assembly GCA_964542925.1. Classification (GTDB taxonomy): domain Bacteria; phylum Pseudomonadota; class Gammaproteobacteria; order AKS1; family AKS1; genus Sulfuriflexus. The sequence continues at coordinate 1,579 of CAZIWG010000104.1, forward strand.
AGAGGATCAGCAAGGTCGTTTTAATCTTAATAATTTATTAGATAAAGAAGGTCGCCCAAGTAGACAAGATATTGAAACTTTTCGTCGCCTTTTGGCGGTACTCGAGTTAGACACAGAATTAGTCCAGCCAGTACTCGACTGGATAGATGCTGATATTAATATTAGTTTACCAACAGGGGCAGAAGATCAGGAATATCTAGCACTCAAGCAGGCTTATCGAACTGCCAATGCCCCGTTTGTTAGTATTAGCGAGTTGTTGTTGGTTAAGGGATTTACTCGACCTGTTTACGATAAGTTAGCTCCATATCTGTCAGCGTTACCCAATAGGGTAGATATCAATGTGAATACGGTGAGTGTGAGCTTGCTGGCAGCGGTGTTGAAGTCGACACTTATTGATGCAGACACGATCATTAAGAATCGACCACGGCTGGGGTATCAAGACATTGCTGCGTTTCGAGGCGAACAAGCACTGACAGGGAAAAAAGTTGCAGGAGTTGGTGTATCCAGTCAATTTTTTAAGACACGGGTAATTATTGGCTTAGGTCGCTATAATGCGAGTCAAACAAGCCTCATTGCACGAGATAATAAAGGAACATCACCGCCGGTGGTGATTCAACGAAGTCGGGCAGAGTTATAAGCATGCAGCAATTATATATTCATTTACATGACCACGGTGCGAGCTGGGCGTATTGCGCTGAAGCGGGTTGCTTGCCTGAGCAAGTTGAGTCAGGTGAGTTGGAACACTTGTGTCTGCGTGATGATGACGCCCATATTATTGTGTTTGTGCCAACGGTCGATGTGTTGCTTGCATCCACAGCGGTGCCAGTTAAAGGCGCACAAAAATTAGCACAAGCCGTTCCTTATGCCTTAGAAGAACAATTGATTGATGATATTGAATCCATGCATGTTGCCATTGGCCATCAGGATGGCGATGGTAAAGTTTCTACAGCGGTTGTTTCACAACAACGGATGCAAACATGGTTAGAACAGCTTAAAGCCGCAGAGATTGAGCCTGATGTATTACTGCCAGATGCTTTAGCATTGCCTATCGTGAACGGTGACTGGTCAGCATTGCAAATGCCTAATGATATTGTTTGTGTGCGCAGTGGTGAGCAAACTGGTTTTGCCTGTGATGCAGAAAATCTAGCGGTGATGGCATCTTCGCATGCCAGTGAATGCGATGCCGATCCTGATGCGGTGCAATTAACCAATTGCAGTGGTGAGGAAGCAGGCACAGAGGAACAGTTTAAGAATGTTTTTTCGGTGCCGGTGAGCATGCAACCTTGTAATGGTGATGCATTAGCGTCATTGATTAGTGGTTATAAAGAGAGTGAAGGCATTAACCTTTTGCAGGGAGCCTTTGTGCGTCATACGCGTTGGCTTAGTGGTAAGCAGCGTTGGTTGCCAGCCGCGGTTTTGTTACTGGTATGGGTTGTATTGCAATTTGCCATTAACCTTTATCAAGGCCAGCAACTTGCCGTGGTTGAAGCAGATTATAAAGATAAAATTGTGCAAGTATTTAAACAGACCTTCCCGAATGTTAAACGGGTTAGTGACCCACAAAAACAAATGGCGATTAAGTTAAAGTCTTTGCGTGGTACAGCCGTGTCTGGTGGCGTGGGTTATTTAGAGCTGATGGCTAAAATAAGCCCCATCCTGGAAAAAATACCCTCTGTTCAAATTAAGAGTATGAGTTATAAAAATTCAGCGATTGATCTTGAATTAGAATTATCAGATGTGCAGATGTTAGAAAATTTTAAAGAATCAGTTTTAAACCTTGCAGGTATTGGTATTGATGTGAAATCAACGTCACAAAGAAAAGGTAAATTAGTCAGCTTGATACAAGTTAGGAATCAATAATGAATGAGATGATTGAAAAAATTCGACAATCATTTATTGGCTTAAACCAGCGAGAGAAGTTAATTGTATCTGGTGGTGCAGTGGCATTGTTATTAATAGGGGGGTATTTGTTGGTATGGGAGCCTTTACTTGCAAGGCAAACGGCATTGAATGCATCTATTAAGTCACAACAAATAATTTATCAGCAGATGCTAAAATCTGCAGTCGAGGTTAAAAGCTTAAAAGGGTCTGGAAATTATAAAACCATTAGTGCCAGTGCCTTACAGAGTGTTATTAATCGCACGGCAAAATCTGCCTTACCCGGTGGAATTATAAAACGCGTAGAAAAGAATCGTCAGCAAGCGGTGCAAGTCTGGATTGATCAAGTTGCCTTTGATGACATGGTTAAATGGCTAGGTGTTTTGCAGCAAACCAATGGTGTGCGTGTAATGGCATTGTTTAGTGAACGCACAACTCAGCCAGGGCGAGTGAACGTAAGGCTAACCTTAAAGGCGGGTTAGTATGCGTACAGCATGGAAATCGACGATTTTCTTTCTAGTTATTATTTTTATTTCTCTTATTTATAAACTCCCTGCTAAATTTGTTTATCAGCAATTTGCAGCGAACAGCGCTATCCAATTTGTTGGTATTTCGGGTTCTATCTGGTCAGGGCACGTTGAGAAAATTCAAATACAACAGCTTGTATTAGAGAAATTAGATTGGCAGTTATCAGCCTGGACCTTGTTGTGGGGTGAGGTTTCAGTAGCGTGGACATTGAGCGATACAGCTGCAAATTTTACGGGTGAATTGGTGTTATCATCTTCATACCTATCGATAAAAAATACCCAAGGTCAAATTGATTTACTCGTAATAGCACAACGCTTACCAGCACAAGATTTTTTATTGGCGGGCATTATTAATGTTGATATTCGTGACCTTCATATTCAGCAACAAAAAATTCTTAATGCTGAAGGAAATATTCGTTGGCATCAAGCCGCGTTATTATCACCTGAAAATATTGTTTTTGGTGATTTTAATGCCTCTCTTTCTAATGAGGCAGAACATTTAGTGATGCGAGTAACGGATACGGGTGGTGCAGTTGCTTTATTAGGGAAGATGAAGCTATCAATACAAGGTGATGTTGAATATTTTATGCAAGTCGCTATTCGTGATACAAGCCAACCGAGTTTGTTAGAAGCATTTAAGCAACTAGGCAAACCCGACGAAGACGGTAGTGTTACATT
>CAZIWG010000105.1:0-4581 GCA_964542925.1 uncultured Granulosicoccaceae bacterium
GCGATCATTAAATGACCATGGCTTTTGGTTGCATAGATTTTGATATCTTGAAAAGGGGTTTGTTCATCGTGTAGCTTTCCCTTTATTTTAAGGGGGGGCATGATTGAACATTATGTGATGCACATGTTACGTGTAGTGCATTTTAATCCTGAGGAACTTCAAGTCATTTATGAGGTCAAGGTAGAGGCAACAGATTTACATTTGGATTTACGCAAATTTTATTTAAAAGAATTTAAAAAAGGCTTGCGTGGCTATACTTATTTGGAATATTAAGAATAAAAAATGTAAATATGTCACAGCATTTAAAGTGTGAATGGACAATAATAGCGTTATAACAACAGGGATTTTATTATGCGTATTACAGTGAGTCTTTTACTCAGTCTTTTTATTACTTCACTTGTTCAAGCCAGTTCAGCACTCACAAAAGACGCTGTGCAGTGGCGTGATTTCAATGATGCTGCATTTACAGAAGCGAAACGCGATGGCAAATTACTGATTCTTGATTTGGAAGCTGTGTGGTGTCATTGGTGCCATGTGATGGAAGAAAAGACTTATGCCGATCCAACCGTTAAAAAAATTCTCAAGCAACATTATATTGCACTAAAGGTTGATCAAAATAATCGTCCAGATTTAGCACGCCGTTATCAAGATTTTGGTTGGCCAGCAACGATCTTTTTTAATGCAGATGGAACAGAACTAGTAAAACGAGCAGGCTACATTCCTCCTGGAGCGATGGCAAAATTATTACAAGCTATTGTTGATGATCCAACCCCTGAACAAGGTGCATTAATTCAAGAAAAAAAAGTATTTTCCAGCAGCGCTTTGTTGAGTAAGGCTGTTAAACAGCAATTAGAACAAAGCCATCAAAATGCTTATGACCCCATTTATGGCAGTTTAAAATTAGGGCAAAAGTTTTTAGATCGCGATAGCGTAGAATATGATTTATTGTTAGCGCGAGGCGGCAACAAATTAGCAGAAAAACGTGCCAAGCATACTTTAGATGCTGCGATGGCATTGATTGATCCGGTTTGGGGTGGTGTCTATCAATATTCAACTGGCGGTAAATGGGACTACCCACACTTTGAAAAAATCATGCCTTCGCAGTCTGGTTACTTACGCATGTATGCTCTGGCATATCGTCAATTTGGTGGTGAAAAATATCTTCAAGCTGCAACGAAAATAGCAGACTATCTTGAAAACTTTTTAATGAGTAAAAAGGGTGTATTTTACACTAGCCAAGATGCTGATTTAATACAAGGTGTGCACAGTCGTGAGTATTTTGATTTGAATGATAAACAGCGTCGCGCTCAGGGGATCCCTAAAATTGATAAGCACCAATACGCACAAGAAAATGCTTGGGCATCCAGAGCAATGGTGAGTCTTTATCAAGCAACGGGAAATAAACATTATCTTGATAAGGCACAAACCGCGATGAAATGGGTTGAACAAAATCGTGCCAACGGTAATGGGAGTTATCGACATGACCAAAAAGATAAAGGTGGACCTTATCTTGGCGATAACATTGCCGTGGCTGAAGCAAATATAGCCTTATATCAGGCAACTGGTGAGCGAGAAAAATTGGCACGCGCCCGCAAAACGGTGGAATACATTGATAAAACCTTCCGCTATGCAGGAGAGCAAGGCGCTGGATATGCCGTGTCTTACGCGCCGGCAAGAGCAATTATAAAACCACAACCTCACATTGACGAAAACATTGCTGTCGCACGCTTAGCTATTCGCATATTTCATTTAACAGGTGATAAGCATTATAAAAATACCGCAGAACGCGCAATGCGCTATCTTGCAACAGAGGATATTGCAACAAGTCGTTTAACTGAAGCGGGTATTTTATTATTGGCGTATGAGCTAGCAACCGACCCAACTCATATAACGATTGTAGGTGCTAAGCAAAATAAAGCCTCACAAACACTTTACCAAGAAGCCCTGCGTTATCCAGGTAGCTATCGTCGTATAGAATGGTGGGACAAAACAGAAGGGAATATGCCAAACCCAGATGTACAATACCCAGCATTACCTAAGTCAGCAGCCTTTGCTTGTGCTAACCAGCGCTGTTCATTGCCGGTGTTTGATAAAGCCGACATTCATCCAATGGTAGATTCTCTTTACGGTATTAATCAATAATTGAATTTTTATGCCGTGGCGAGTTGTTCTGATAACCATGTAATGGCTTTGTCGCGCCGATAAAATATTTCAAAAGGAATATTACGCCTAATCCTCATGTTGAGCATCGAATGTGCCGCGATTTCACGCGTTAAATCGGGGACGATGACTGCGATGGCTTTTATGCGGTCAATCATGCCAATTTCTAATTGTGCATTAAAGGTATAGCTACAATGATTCTTCTTATTCACTAGAAGACCAAAATCACCATCGTGGTGTTTGGTAAGCCACTGGTGGTATTCATCGATCATGACATTATCGACTTCAATATTTTCATCAACAATGGTTTCGGTAATATTATTGCTTACAGAGATAACATCACAGAAACTAAGACGGTAACTACCCATTAAAAGACACCAAAATTATTATTAGAATATTATTAAAATGTGTTGTATTAATAGATTAATTTTAAGGATGGCGACATAAATCGTATATAGCACTAAAGTGTTAATTTTGAGATAAAAAATACGTAAGGGTTAAAAAGTGATGGCAAATTTTCCAAGCAAAGAATTGCTAAAAGTAGGCTTGATTGGTTTAGGCGCCATGGGGACGGGCATGGCAAAGAACTTATATAAAGTAGGGTAAGCAACTAAAACGGCTAACCAAGCTTTTGGCAGTCGGAGTTAATTTGTCTTGTTATGTGCTGCTCGTTTATGCCAATAACTTCGTGCTTTTTGCATCACCTCAAGAATAACAAGTACAACGATGGAAAAAACAACCCACACCACTCCATATAGGATAAGCCATGCAATCTCTTCGCCACCAGCATTACTCCAGCTCGCGATCTGAATAAGTGAAAGAATTGTGATAATTGGAATTATTGGTAGTACCGCGATTCGTAAGCCAATGTTGCCCACCAATAGAAATCGCCCGATGATACCAAGAACGATTGGAATAACAATCAACCAAGTCCAGAAATTAATTGTGTCGCCCAGTACTGACGGTAGCTCCAAGTACAACCCCAATATTAGTACAATCGTAGTTCCAGTCACTACTGAAGCATTTCGGAAAATTCTTCGATTGAATTCCATTCTAATTTAGCCACACATAACGACTTAGCTAATGGGCGGCGCATCACTTTGCGCCGTGATCTTCCCCCGAAAAAATGGACAGGGTTTTCAACGAATTTGAAGTCGTTCAAATTCATTGGGTGAGCAATAATTCAAACTTGAGTGTAAGCGTGTTCGATTGTAAAAATTCACAATATAATCCCTTAAGGCGTTGCGTAATGCATCAACTGTAGCGTATTTGTTACCGTGAAGCCATTCACCTTTAAGTGAATGAAAGAACGATTCCATGTGGGCATTATCAGTACAATGCCCAGGTCGGTTCATACTCGGTCGTATGTCATGTTGTTGTAATACTTTTCTATAAGCTTCTGCTGCGTATTCAACACCCCGATCAGAGTGAAAGAGCATTTTTTCTGAGGGTCGCCTATTTCTTAGAGCCTGTTGCAAAGCACTTATCGTCAGCGCTTTTTTGCGATGCCTTTCCAGTGACCAACCAATTATTTTGCGTGAATATAGATCCATGACGACAGCGAGATACCACCAGCGTTTTTGTTGCCACAAATAGGTGACATCGCCGACCCATATTTGATTGATACGTTTCGGTTCTGGCGCTGTTAAGCGTTTGTTGTTGGTCTTCTTAATGACTTCAATAATACTGGGTCTGCGCTGCTTACGTGAGTGAGTGCGACCGACAATGCCTTCTGCACGCATTATTCTGGCAACACGGTTCTCACTGACCTGTTCACCTTGACGTCGTAAGATGGCCGTCACACGAGGACTCCCATAGATGCCATAGCTTTTCTGATGGATGCGTTTAATAATTATGCTCAGCGCATTATTGGCTTGTTTCTGAGCACTGTCTTGTCGATTGTTCCATGCGTAGTAACCGCTTCGTGAAACGTTGTAGGTCTGACACATGAGTTGAATATTCATCGACGGATGTTGTTTTATAAAGTCGAAGACGTCTTGCCGCGTGTTGAAGTGAATTGCATGCTTTTTTTTAGCAGCGTATTTTCCATTTCGAGCCGCTTGATACGCTTTTCGAGTTCACGTAGTCGTTTTTGTTCGCCCACTTTGTCCTCCAGTTCCTTGAGGTTTTCATTCATCTTGCCCCGCAGCTGTCCTTCTCGATGTTCTTTCTTCCAGCGCGAGAGCATAAAGGGGTGTATTTCTAAGGCGGCAGCAACATCTTTAGTTTGTATGCTGGGATATTCGGCAAGACTGACCGCCGCAAGTTTAAAGCTCTTGGTGTACCTTTGATGCTTTTCTTTAGGTGTTTTCATGTGACACTTTCTCCGTTAGGTTTTAGTGTCCATTAAGTTGGGGGAAGTCTCGCGTCCCAGTGAGTGATAACGAACGAATTAAGCGCATTGTTATGCGGCGTTTATAT
>CAZIWG010000106.1:0-4444 GCA_964542925.1 uncultured Granulosicoccaceae bacterium
TAGTGCCTTGATCGCGTTCTTTTTCAATATCCAGAAAAGTAAAAATACTTTGCGCTGCAGCGATACCCGTTTGCAGATATTCATTAACAGATGTTAAACGTTTTATTGGTCGCTGTAATACTATTAGGGTAGTTAATATCGAAACAAATATACCCGGCGTCACTGTATCTATCATTGCTTCTGAGGTGGCATAAAAAATAACTAATGCCGTCCCACTAGCAACCAAAAGCTGCACAACACCCATACTTAAAACACGCAGCACATCCATTTTTATTTTTTGTTTCCGATTGTATTCGTTTTCCTTTTCAAAATTTTTCGCTTCAATTATTTGACCACCAAATGTCTTAACAACACGATGCCCTTCAACAGCCTCTTCTGTAACATGAGTAATACCTCCCATGCTATCTTGAATACGTTTACTTACTTTACGGAATTTTTTACTTACATAAGAAATTACCCAAGCTACAAAAGGCCCTATTACAACAAATATAAGTGTCAGCTCCCAACTATAATAAAGCATTAACGCAATCAAACCGATTGCTGTAAAACCTTCCTGAATAACTACCGTTATCGCATTCGTTGATGCACGACCAACTTGCTCTGCATCGTAGCTCATTCTTGATAACAGCGAACCAGATGATGTTCTGTCGTACACGGCAGTGGGCAATTTAAGCAAATGTTCAAACATCTCTTTACGCAGTTGTTTGATCACTGCGCGCCCTACATAACTCATACAATATGTAGCAACGAAATTGACAAAAATACGAATCGTAAATAAGGAAATCAACAAAATTGGAATCAACGTGATCGCTTCTGGATCGCGTGCAATTAAACTGTCATCAACTAAAGGCTTCATTAATGCAGGAAAACCGACTTCAGTAATGGAAAAACCGATCATTCCGACTATCGCAACCAAAAACATTTTCCAATGCGGCACCACATAGGTAAGAAGTCGACGGTAAGCCTGCATGCCGTCAAGTTGTTGGCTAGGTTCACTCATCTATTAGTTATCTTTGGTTGACATTCGTGTCGCAAATGTCAGGCGTGTAAAACCAAGCTGTCGCGCTGCATCCATTGCTACCACTACTGACTGGTGCGAAGCCAACCCATCTGCACTGATAATCATTGGAATATCACGCTTGTCACCTGCAATTTTTACAATGGCTGCTTTTAAGGTATCTATTTGTGAATTAATGATCCGTTCACTGTTAATGGCATAATTACCTTTGGCATCAATAGACACTTCAACCTGCAAGCTTTGTTTTTGCAGAAGCTCACCTTCTGCATTGGGTAACTCAATACTCAATTCAGATTCTTTATCAAAGGTGGTTGATACCATGAAAAAGATTAACAGTAGAAACACCACATCAATCAATGGTGTTAAATTGACATCAGGATCTTCTACACGTTGTGAACGAAGTTTCATTCTGTTGCATCGCCCTCTGATAAATCATTTTCAACACTGTCTGCTTCACGATCGCCGTGCATCACTTCAATCAGTTTAAGTGATTCCTGCTCCATGGTAATAATCAGCTCGTTAACGTGTCCTTTAAAGTATCGGGAAAACATTAATGCAGGAATAGCCACTGATAAACCCGCTGCTGTTGTAATCAATGCTTTGGAGATACCACCGGCTAAGACCGCCGGATCACCGACACCATGTTCAATAATGGCAGCAAATACATCGATCATACCGACAACCGTACCCAACAATCCTAAAAGCGGTGTAATAGAAGCAATCGTACCAAGTGTGTTAAGGAAACGCTCAAGTTCGGGGACAATGTGACGACCCGCATCTTCAATGCTTTCTTTCATGATTTCTCGTGGGTGATGGCGGTTGATCAAGCCTGCAGCAATGACCTTGCCCAAAGGCGAGCTATTTCTGAGATGATTGACCTTCACTTCGTCTAAATCATTGGCTTTTGCCCAGTGCCAAACCTGAGCAACAAGATGCCTAGGAGTGATTTTTTTACGTTGTAATGACCAGAAACGCTCAACAATAATGGCTACAGCCAATATAGAACAAATAATAATCGGTAGCATAAGCCAGCCACCGGCTTTCACAAATTCAAACACGGTATAGTTACCTTCGTTATCTTTTTGATTTATATGTTGTTTTTATCAATTCCCGCCTGCTGTGCCATATCGGCATCAACAGTAGATTATTGTACAACATGCCCGCCACAAAGCCATCACTGACGATGCCAATATCGTCTCAATTTCTCACGCCAGCGTTGTGGTAAGGAAACCCCTTCAGGGGTCACTAATACCGAAATCGCACCCGAATCCTGTGTTTCAAGCCACGTAATGTGCGCTTCTTTATAACGCTTTGTCACACTATTGTGGGGAAAGCGATAACGGTTCCTGTAACCATCAGCTATCAAAACAAGCTCAGGAGAGACAGTCTTAATAAAATCATAAGATGACGAGGTTTTACTGCCGTGATGTGGCGCAATCAAAATATGGCTCTTCAATTTATCACCGTATTGGCGGATAAGTTGCTGTTCTGCTTCTCGTTCAATATCTGCTGGTATCAATATCCGATAGTCACCCACGTGAACGTGCAATACACAAGAACGATTATTGCCACCATTGCCCTGCCCAATCTGAGGATGGAGCATATCAAAACGCACACCATCCCATTGCCAAGATTGCCCTGCCTGACAAGATAACCCATTTTCAGTTTGCCAACGTTTAGTTCGAGCACCACTATAAATATTTTTAACAGACAAGGTCTTTAAGATCGCGTTCGCACCACCACTGTGATCATTGTCACCGTGACTCACAATCAATGTATCCAGTTTAAGAATTCCCTGTGACTTTAAGACCGGAATAACAATGTTTTTACCCGCATCAAAACTGGATGAGTAACGGGGACCCGCATCAAAGACTAAACTATGATGTTTAGTTTGTAGCAACACGGATAGCCCCTGCCCTACATCAATAAGCGTTAAATTTAATTGTCCCTGCAACGGTGCTGTTTTTGTTACTAAAAAAGCCGGTAAAAATAATATAAGTGCTAACCATCGTGCGGGCATTCCGCGCGGCATCAAGATATAAACCGCAGCGATTGTAGCTGGAATTAATGTCCATGACATAGGAGCAGATGTATCGAACACTGACCATGACTGTGCTGATAACCATTCAAGGTAAATCCATATTATATCTAACGAGATTGTCGCAATAGTAAACAGGCTATCAGAGATAAAGGGAGAAACATCTATCAGTACAGTGCCTAATAACGTTGCTGGCACAGTAATAAAACTAAGCCAAGGTACAGCAACTAAATTTGCTAATGGTGCTGCCACGCTTAAGCGTTGAAAAAACATCAGCATCAACGGCAACATACCTATTGCCACTACAAATTGAATTTTACTAATACTGCTAATCGCAGAAGGTGCTCTTATTCTACCAGACGCTGCAAATAAAATAGTGGCCACCGCACCAAACGATAACCAAAATCCAATGTCCAGTACAGACATTGGATCAAACACCAAGATCACCAACAAGCTAAATGCAATAATATTTGATGTTCTTATCTTGCGACGCTGAATTAACGACACCATCACAACACACACCATTAAAAAAGCACGCTGAGTTGGAATAGTGAACCCTGCTAATAATGCATAGATCAATGCTGCGATGATTGCCGCGATGGCGGCGGGAATTTGTGCCGGCATCCGGCGCATTAGGAAATCACTACGCGACACCAATAAACGAATTAAGAAAAAAGCAAATCCGGCAACAAGCCCAATATGTAATCCAGATATAGCCACCAGATGAATCGTACCTGTACGAGTAAGTACATCCCATTCACTCGTTGTCATTTTATGCCGCTCACCAATAGCGAGTGCTTCTATGATTCCTGAATGTGATTTTGTCTTTAGTTTTTCTTGTAATGAATTTGAGAGTGATTGTCGTAACATCAAAATACGATCGGACAGTGTTACTGTTAACAGACTATCATCCAATCGTTGGTTCACCTCATTACGCCGAATATAACCTGTTGCAGAAATCCCTTTGCGATATAAATTTCGTTCATAATCAAAGCCACCTGGGTTCATCGAACCATGCGGCTGTTTTAGCTTAATGAGCAACCGCCAACGCTCACCCGCTTGAGGGGGACGATACAATTTCTCGTACCAACTCAATTTGAATTGATAGTTCTTTTGCTGAAGTCGGGTTTTAAAAATAAATTGTGTTGAACGCGATGACACTTTAGGAATACTGACAATCTTCCCTTCTAGTAATAATTCCTTCGCTTCAAACTCAGCGGGAAAAATAGTGTGCTGGAACAATAAAACAGAAATAAAAACCCAGTTAAACCCAAGTACTAATACAAAAAACAGCTTTAGCCATGATTTAGCAAAATAAAGACCCAGCAAAGCAATCGGAAATGACAGCAACCAAGCTGTTGAAGGTATCTGAGAGGATTGCTGCGCAG
>CAZIWG010000107.1:0-4355 GCA_964542925.1 uncultured Granulosicoccaceae bacterium
ATTTTTGCGTTAATTGTAACGCTATTAGGTGTCTAGGATACTAGGGGCTTGCCACTGTCCTTGTTCATCAATAATTAACAAGCCGCCATCCCGAGTTCCAACTCTAGAAAGGCCATTATAAAAAGGCTCAATACTGGCGTAACGCTCACTATACATAGCTTCGCCAGAAATATTAATGTGATACCAACCCAGATCATCACAAGCCCGGGCATAGCCTTTATGATATACATCAAGATCAATTAACCATAGATTATGAATAAATTGACCATTATTATTGATATGTGTACTTAGTCCATCTTCACGTTGAACAACAGCATAACCTTCTCTGAAGTCACCACAATAACGCCATTTATTTAAGTAAACCGGCGTACCTTGTAAATCTATATGGAAATACAAACCATCATCACCACACACTACGCACATATCATTTTGATAGTTACCAACAAACATATAACGCTGTGAATAAACCGCCTCACCTAACGTATTTATATGGAACCAATGCTCATCTACGATAACTGTTGATAATCCACAATAAAATCCGAATGTTCTATCAAACCTGTATGCATATGCATCGCTGCCATCCTTATAAATATGCCAGGACTGATCTGCTAAACTTACAGGAGCAAGTCCCGGTTCATGGTAGGGTAAAACCTGATCAAACCGTCGCTCATAGAGTGGTTTACCAGTTTCATCCAGATGATGCGTAGCACAAGTATTAACAGTAGTCTTTTTAGCAATTGAGACTTTCATATTAACTTAAACGTCTCATATTACAGTTCATGCAAAGTGGTTGTTCACTGTAATTGTTTAGCAGCCTAACGTACTGCTTTCCATTGATGATGTCTTTTATAGAATTATTAGCCAAATTACCAAAATCACCTAATGCCTTTCTTTGTTGGTCGGGTGCACAGCAAACATTGAAACGTCCGGCCGGGTCTACCCATATTTCACGACCTAAAAAAGGACATGTTCCGCCTGCAGCAATATCTTCAAGATTGCTGGGGTCAAGCCTAGAAAAATTATCAAGTCTAATTAACTTATCTGACTTTGCATTATGTGAGTCAACAATAGCTTCACATTCATCGATAGTTCGATTCCAACGTTTAGCAAAAGAAACATCATTACGTAAACTCTGCTCTACCAACTCATCAAAATGCGTCCAAAGCTGATGCCCTTTAACCCGGTCAAAACCAAGCTCTATCGCCAGTTTTACAATATCCGGTATTTCCTCTAGATTGCAACGCATAAAGGTAAGTTGCATCGTCATGGTGCAATAGTTTTTATCAGAAAGCTCATCACGAACAGTGATAAATCTACGGGCATTCTGAATATGTTGATTAAGTGATGCACCTCTCATAATGTCTTTCTGTGTCGTTTCAGTTGCACCGTTCCAGGATATCTTGACATCACTACCAATGGGGACAATACGCCTAGCCCAACACTCAACATTATAATGTTTATCTGGACCCGGAAATGTACCGTTTGTCGTAAGATTGAGCTTCAGATCCAGCTCATGGCATATCTCTAAAAAAGAATTAAAGTAAGGATAGAGCAAGGGTTCGCCCATCGTTGACGGGATGATTTCAGTAACACCAAGTTCAGCAGCTTCACGAATCACTTTTTCAAGTAATACTTTATCCATAATGGACCGCAATCTACCCTGTGATTTACGCGTTTTAATATCATCGGAGTACGGCGAATGATCTTCGCACATGATGCAATTGAGGTTGCAAATATCAGGATTGGTATCCAATGTTACCCGCCAGAGTTTTTTCCCCTCGTTCACTTTAGCAACTCGCTATATATCTCCTCTAAATCGACAATGTGTTGAACAATGTCTGGAATGTTGTCATCATCACTATAAAGATAACCACATCTTCCTAATTTATTCGCAAAACTAGGATCATCAACGAATCTTTGCATTTGCACTGCAAGATCTTTTACAAGGCGGTGATTAAACAAAAGCCCGTTTACCTCATGTTTAACATACTCTTCCATTCCACCAGTGTCTGCAGTTATAACAGGCACTCTAGATTGCTGCGCCTCATGGATAACTAAGGGTGAGTTCTCTACCCAAATAGAAGGAGTAACTAAAGCATCTATTAAACTGAAAACATCTCTCGCAATGTGCTGATTTTTATATTCTGGCATCCACAGTATTCTTTTTTGAACTTCAGGAGGAAGTGACGCAGCTATGGCCTTGAGTGCACGGCTGTCATGACCTTGTTCCCGCCCCCATATACGAACCTGAGAGTCTCCTTTAACCATACCAAATGCCTGAATAAGCTGATGTATTCCTTTTGCAGGAATATGCGTACCAATATAACCAAAAGTAAAAGGCTCAGTGTTATCACGTATTCTCCCTTTCATGCGGCTATGATCGAAACCATAATCCAGATAGATACTTTTATTAACAGGTAAACCAAAGTCTTTCTCATAACGGGATTTAAGATATCTTGCAGGAGAAATAAACAGATCAATCTGATCAACTACAGATCGGATATGCGTCATTCGACGGGCGACCCAATTTTCCCAGTAAGAAATATCATGCTCCCTCTCTTCCTCTGCACCGGAAAAATAACGCGCATAACATTGGACTGCACATTTACGGTTTTCTTGCCCTTCACATACAGCCCATAGGTTTTCTTCCGCAGAGTGCATTTGCATGAACTGGCCACGTGGGCACATCAACCAATAGTCATGCAAGGTGTAAACTATAGGAATGCCACGCTGTTTGGCTTCATTCACCATAGATGTTGATAAGTGGTTTAAGTGGCCGATATGAACAATGTCAGGTTTTAATTGTTCTAAAAGTTTAGCAAAACAATGGTCAATCTCATTTACACGATAGCGGTCTTTATGTCGTGGATTATTAACATAATGTACCTGAACGCGCGGCTCATCCGCATCAGTTTCGTGGCGAACTGCACCATCTGGCCTAAAAGGATCTTCTTCGCGGGTAAATACATGTACTTCATGTCCACGCGTTACAAGGCCATGGCAAATAGTTTGTGAATACACTTCCGAACCTGCGTTATATAGCATTGGGTATCCATGTATGACTTTTATAATTCTCATGGCACGGCATTTTAGTCATAAGAACATCATATTGAAATAGCTATAACAAATGTCTCCTTTGTACGATTTTACTTACTTTTAGCGATTTCCCGCCAAGGTCGCCTTTGTGGTGCAAGCAGAAGTCCAACGCCCCACTACAACGCCCCACGCCGCTTATCACTATCCAGTTCATCCTCAGGCAAAATCCTTTCCTGCACTACGCGCCACTGGTCATCATCTTCTTTCTGAATGATGAATTCGATGCCGCTGGTATGGGTACTGCCATCACTGCCTTCAACGGTTTCGACGGATTTAAACATGACGCGTTCGGTGGTTTCGGCGAGGATGTTTAAGCCTTCATAACTGACTTTTTTCAACAATTTATTTTCGAACTCGTGCTGGCACTGGTTCAACCAGTCTTCATAAGTAATCACTTCGAAATCGGGTACGCCGTAGACGCTGACATCTTTGGAAATGAGGTTCATGTGTGCATCCAGGTCGAGCCTGTTTGCGGTGTCTGCCATGGCGGCTAAAAATTCCAGGGGATGCATATCGGTTACTTCAGTGTGATTGTTGATCGATTAGTTTCTGACGGTATTCAATAACCGTTGAGTTGTCTTTGCCCAGCATGATGAACAGGCCGCGCATGCACAGGCTGGCGATGCCATCGCGCCAGGTGTAGTCCAGTTTGATGATCTGTAACAGCACATCCATGGCTTCGGCAAACTGGCTCTGCATCATTTTTTGGCTACAAAGCTGAAACAGAAGGGCCATGTCATCTGGTTTGTCTTTCAGCTGCTTTTGCAGTTCTTCCAGACTTGCGACTTTTTGTGCAGTCGATAAAAACAGCGCATTGGTCATCAGCACCACGGCTTCTTCGCTTTCATTTTTCAGCGGAGTTTTTTCCAGCAGATTGTAAGCCTGCTCATAGGCTTCTTCTTTCATCAGCAGTTTTGCGAACACCAGCTGGATACGCGCGTTTTCCGGATCGATGAAAACCAGCTTGTTGAGCTGTTCGAAAGCCGCTTCTTTTTCGCCGTTCTGATATTGCGCGACGGCGGCCGCCAGGTCTTTGTCGGACTCGCGGGCGAGGTATTTATCCAGCATTTTTTTGAAGCTGTCAGGCGAGTCGTAGCCGTGAATCTGGTCGATGACTTCACCGTTGATGAACAGCTTCACCGTCGGCACGCTGTTAACGCCGCAATCGTGCGCCAACTGCTTTTCTTTGTTGGTATCGACGTTTGCCAGCAGGAACTGGCCGTTATAATCGTTTGCCAGTTTTTCCAGCACCGGCCACA
>CAZIWG010000108.1:0-4191 GCA_964542925.1 uncultured Granulosicoccaceae bacterium
GTAGAAGGCGACCTCGACGTTCGTGTCGATATCGAAGATGGCGTTGTCACCAATGCCTGGACTTCGGCAGAGTTATTTAGAGGCTTTGAGATTATTTTACGTGATAAAGATCCGCAAGCCGGTTTAGTCGTTACACCGCGTGCCTGTGGAATCTGTGGTGCATCGCATTTAACTTGCGCTGCCTGGGCACTGGATACGGCATGGGGTACGGAAGTGCCACGTAATGCAATTATTGCACGTAATCTAGGTCAGTTGGCTGAAAGTCTGCAAAGTTTACCACGTCATCATTATGGCTTGTTCATGATTGATATGATCAATAAGAACTACAAGAAAAGTCCATTTTATGAAGAAGCCGTCAAACGTTGGGCACCTTTTACCGGCACTAACTATGAGTTGGGTGTCACTATTTCAGGTCGCCCCGTAGAAATTTATGCCATGCTGGGTGGACAATGGCCACATTCAAGTTTCATGGTGCCGGGTGGGGTGATGTGTTCACCTACCTTGACCGATGTTACTCGTTCCTGGTCTATTCTGGAACATTTTCGTACTAACTGGATTGAACCCATGTGGCTGGGTTGTTCATTAGAGCGCTACGAAGAAATCAAAACTTATGATGACTTTATGGCCTGGCTGGATGAAAAACCAGAACATGCTAATTCTGATCTGGGCATGATGTGGCGTATGGGTGTCGATGTAGGCCTGGATAAGTACGGTAAAGGTCTGGATAAATTTGTTTCCTGGGGTTATTTGCCGCATGAAGACAAATATAATAAACCAACTATTGACACGCGCAATCAGTCTATACAGATGCCTAGTGGTGTATTTGATGGTGCAGCAGGTACTCATAAACTCATGGATCAAGCGATGACACGGGAAGATACCACCCATGCCTGGTATGAAGAAGGTAGTGAGGCCGTTCATCCATTTGATCGCACAACGGTACCAATTTCTAAGAATGATCGTGACTTTGAGAAAAACTACTCCTGGTCAACAGCGACGTTACATGCAGAAAATGGGCATCTGGAAGCGGGGCCACTGGCGCGCGAGCTTATCTATGGTGGAAGCCATATGGAAGATTGGCAATACAGTGATCCATTAGTGCTAGATATGTATAAAAACATGGGGGGTGCCAATGTGTTACTACGCCACTTCGCGCGTATGCACGAGGTTAAGTCCATTTATCGTAAAATGGAACAGTGTCTGCGTGATCTAAAACTGAACGAGCCTTTTTACATTAAGCCTAAAGAGCAAGATGGTCAAGGCTGGGGTGCTACCGAAGCGATTCGTGGGGCACTTTGTCACTGGATTGAAGTTGAAGGCGGCAAGATCAAAAACTATCAGATCATTGCACCAACAACCTGGAATGTTGGTCCTCGCTCTAGTGAAGAAGAGCGTGGCCCTATTGAAGAAGCTTTGATTGGTACGCCCATTGCCGACCCAACCGATCCTGTTGAAGTGGGGCATGTGGCACGTTCATTTGATTCGTGTCTAGTCTGTACTGTACATGCGCATGATGCCAAAACAGGTGAAGAACTGTCGCGATTTAAAACCTCATAGGATGATGTTTATTGAGTGTCGGCTGCTCCTGGTCGGCACTCTTTTTCATAGCCCATAACTAAGAACGAGGAACCCATGTGAGCAATCAAGACGATGATGAATTGCGTGACCACATCGGCAAATTAATGGCGAATGGTCTTAAGACCAAAACCGAACCGTTTCCAGAAAATAACTTTGAATTTGAAAAAGTATTGGATGAATTAAGGGCATTAGAACCGGATGCGCTCGAAGAAAAACTGATTATTTCTGGTTTTGTTGATAAACCCTATGGAGAAGATGAGCAGCGATGTCTTGAATGCATGTATTATCTTGTGCATCGCAAATGGTGTGACTTGCCTGAACTGGCAGTCCCAGTTGAAGCTGAATGGTGGTGCAGGCTTTGGAGAATATAGCACATTGTTCTTGAGGTAAAGCGTTATGTGTGATGATAAAGTGGTTGATCTCGAGAAAACAACAGATGACAAACTGCGCTTAGTACTTGAAAACGCGCTTAATAATGGATTAAAAACCGAGCTAGAACCTCGTGCCTATGATCATAAGCAAGTACTTGATCTTGTGTCTAGGCTCCAAACACTAGCTAAAGAGGATTACAAT
Organism: uncultured Granulosicoccaceae bacterium; assembly: GCA_964542925.1. Lineage (GTDB taxonomy): Bacteria > Pseudomonadota > Gammaproteobacteria > AKS1 > AKS1 > Sulfuriflexus. The sequence goes on from CAZIWG010000108.1 coordinate 2,152, forward strand.
AAAAAACTAGTCTTTGCAGGCTTTACTACGACACCTTACAATTCTAGTGCTGATGTGGACGATGAGCAAGCTTGTGAAACCTGCATGTACTATCTAGTGCATCGATGTTTCTGTGAGCTTCCTGAATTGATGTTGCCTGTTAAAGAAGACTGGTCTTGTCGTTTATGGCGTATCTAGCATTAATCTCCCCCATCCCCTCATAATACAAAAATTCTTTTATACGCTATTTGTAACCCTTCACCCATCATATTTAAGCTAAAAACATAGCACTAACTATTTATGTCGCAACAAGCATTTCAGCAACAATTAAAAACAGCCTTTGAAAATGAACGTGATCAGGTGACTAATGAGTGTGGTAAAGACGCTGATTTTGACGCTTTAAATATCGCCACCGTTAATTTTTATCGCAGACTTGATAGCACTATCAAAGGTGTTTCAGAACATATAGAAGAAAATATTCAATGCCAACAAGGCTGCTCCTATTGTTGTCATTTTAAAGTCGACGTCAGTGCTAATGAGGTGTTTTCGATTGTTGAACATGTACAATCAACCTTTACAGCGGATAAGCTTGAAAAACTGATTGAGAAAGCGAGCAACAATCAAAAGAAACTCGTACTATTGTCGCAGGCAAAACGTGTTGTTACTAATATTGCATGTCCATTGCTTGAAGATAATGTTTGCAGCATTTACACTAAGCGACCCTCCATGTGTAGAAAAATGCATTCGACTAATGTTGAAGCGTGTCGGCACTCATATGATAACCCTGAAGACAAAAATATTGAGAATGCAGAACATCCGGTATTATCAGCCATTACCCTAACTATGCTCACCGCAGCACGAGAAGGGTTTTCTACATTGGGGCTTGATAAAACCGTTTATGACCTAAATGAAGTATTGATTACCGCATTGAGTGATAACAAATACAAAAAAAGATGGTTAAATGGTAAAAAAGCTTTTCCTTAAATATAAACCCAATCACTTCTTATGTTGGTAATCATCGGTTGCGGCAATCCGAATAGACAAGACGACGGCGTGGGGGTTTATGTTGCTCAGCAATTAATGTCTATCCTGCAAGCAAACCCTGTAGAAAATGTGCGAGTTTTTGATGCCGGTACTTCCGGTATGGATATCATGTTTCAGGCGCGTGGCTGCGATGCGTTAATTATCATTGATGCCAATCAGAGTACTTCTGAGCCAGGGTCAATATTCGAAGTACCAGGTTTTGAATTAGAGAATATCCCAGAACCAAGCTACAACTTACATGACTTTAGATGGGACAATGCACTCTATGCCGGTCGTCGTATTTATCAGGAACAATTCCCTACCGATATTACTGTATTTCTGATTGAGGCAGCGACTTTAGAATTAGGGATTGGATTATCAGAATCCGTTCAAGAAGCCTCCGATCGTGTCGTCGAATTAATCATTGAGCGAATCAAGAACTACAGTCAATAACCATGCACCAAATAACTTTAAAAAACGGTAATTTATATCTGGACAGTGAACTGTATAACACCTATTTCAAATCTATTAATGCGGTTGCACTACTTAAGCAAGAATCAACTTTTCTGATGATGCCTGTTCAGCAAGCAGGCGGCGGTCTACTTTTAAAGGTAAAAAATGCCAAGGGTGACCGCATTGTCCATGCCATAGAATTTTTCCAACAATACATAGCCATTACTGATGAGATCATCTCATTGGATGTTGAATGGAATTCAGAACTTTGTGCATTGATCTTTTCATTGCCTTATTCAATAGCAGAGCTCCCTTTCCAATAAGAATAAATCGCCGGAAAAACCAGCAAGACGATGAATAGCGAAGAGACTATGCCACCCACCATTGGCGCAGCAATGCGTTTCATCACATCAGCACAAGCACCCGTACTCCACAAAATTGGTAATAAACCAATAAAAGAGGCCAGACTGGTCATTAGCATGGGCGGATACGTTGGCTGGCGCCGTCAACAATTGATTCAAAAAGATCTGCTTTAGGAACGAGAATTTAATAATATACGAAAGTTTGACGCAGGATTTTGGTTTC
>CAZIWG010000109.1:0-3919 GCA_964542925.1 uncultured Granulosicoccaceae bacterium
CTTATGGTCACCATACGTTTATCACGCGGCGGTTCTAAGAAACGTCCTTTTTATCACATTGTTGTCACAGACAGTCGTAACCGTCGTGACGGTCGTTACCTTGAGCGTTTGGGTTACTTCAATCCTGTTACACGCAGCGATAACGAAACACGTTTAAATATCAATCAAGATCGTATTGATCACTGGGTAAAACTCGGTGCACAAACATCTGATCGTGTTGCAAAATTATTGAGGGAACAAGCGGCTGCAGCTGCTTAATATACTAGCTATTGGATTTACCTCATGAGCGAGATGATCGTAGTGGGGAAAATCGTCGGTGTATTTGGCGTGCAAGGTTGGTGTAAGATTTTTTCTCACACTTCACCGCGCAAAAATATTTTGCAGTATTCACCGTGGTACTTGAAACGTGATGGTGAGTGGCAACCGATTAAGATAGTAAAAGGTCGGCCACAAGGCAAAACAATCGTCGCACAGTTCGAAGGTGTGGCAGATAGAAGTGCTGCCGAAGCATTACGTGAAACGGAAATTGCGATTAAGCCAGAGCAATTACCGAATCTTGCAAAAGATGAATACTACTGGTCTGATTTAATTGGGCTGGATGTTGCAACAGTCAGCGGTGTGCCATTAGGCAAAGTGACTGAGATGATGCAAACAGGCGCGAATGATGTTGTCGTTGTGAAAGGCGACAAAGAAAGATTGATTCCATTTCTACAACCGGATGTTGTTGTAGAGGTTGATATTAAAACCGGCCAGATGAAGGTCGATTGGGATCCAGAGTTTTAACAACATGTCAGGCTTACAACATATTGCAGTAGTGACGTTGTTTCCAGACATGTTACAAGCAGTGACGCAGTACGGTGTTATTGGTCGCGCACTGAAGTCAGACATAGTAGGACTGACAACCCATGATCCTCGTGATCATGCTACGGGAAAACATCGAACTGTTGATGATCGTCCTTACGGTGGTGGCCCCGGCATGTTAATGCAAGTGCAACCGCTACGCGATGCGATACAAGAGGCACGCGAAAGCCATAGTGGCGAACCTTACGTGGTGTATATGTCACCGCAAGGCAAGCGGCTCGACCAGCAAGGCGTTGCCGAGTTGGCACAACATGAAAACTTAGTGTTGGTGGCAGGGCGCTATGAAGGCATTGATGAACGATTGGTCAATACCGAAATAGATGCCGAAGTATCAATTGGCGATTATGTTTTAAGCGGTGGTGAATTGGCAGCAGCCGTCATCATCGACGCAGTGATAAGAACACTGCCAGGTGCACTGGGTGATGAGGCATCGGCCGAGCAAGATTCATTTATGAATGGCTTGCTAGACCATCCGCATTACACACGTCCGGAAAATATTGACGGACAAACCGTGCCCGAGGTTTTATTAAGCGGTAACCATGCAGCGATAGCGCGTTGGCGACTGCAGCAGTCATTGGGAAGAACGTGGCAACGCCGCCCAGACTTGCTGGAAAAGATGGAATTGGACAAAGAACAGCAGCGATTATTAGATGAATATGTCGCGGCGTTTGAGAAAAGTAACTAGATTTAGGCAGGAGTACATCATGAGTAATATTATTAACAAGATTGACCAAGAACAGCTAAAGAGCGATGTACCAGAATTTGGTCCAGGCGACACACTAGTTGTGAACGTAAAAATTAAAGAAGGTGATCGTGAGCGTATTCAGGCTTATGAAGGCATCTGTATCGCTAAACGTAACCGCGGTATTAATTCTGCATTTACAGTGCGTAAAATTTCACACGGTGAAGGTGTTGAACGTGTTTTCCAAACTCATAGCGCAGCGATTGACAGCATTGAAGTTAAACGCCGTGGTGATGTTCGCCAAGCGAAACTTTACTACTTGCGTGAATTGACGGGTAAAGCTGCACGTATTAAAGAAAAACTTTAAAACGAATTATTTGTATGCGTGACCAGCAGTTAGTCACTACTAAATCATACAATCTTCGTTTTTGCTCACGGCGCCTTTTGGCGCCGTTTGCATGTCTGCTATTATGGATGCCTATTCAAGCATCTGCCGATCAACTCGCTGAAATTATTAATCTGGCACAAAAGGGCGCAACCGAGTTAGCCCTGCAACAACTTAATAGCCAACAACCTAACCCACTTGATGATCCCGAGGGCTGGTTACGCTGGGAACGTCAGCGTATTGCCCTCTATCAAAAAGCTGAACAATGGCAAATACTCATTACGCGTATTGATGAGCAAAAAGGCTTTATTGATCTAGCTTATCAAGAATGGTTTTCTGCACAACAAGCAGAAGCGTTATTAGCCGTCGGGCAAGGCGGTAAAGCACGCGCTATTTTTCGCCAACTTATTTGGAAACGCGATACCCCCATTGATGTGCAAGCGTTAGAAGATTGGCGTTCGCATATTGTGCGTAGTTATTTGTTGGATAACAAACCTAATGATGCGCATGCGGCGATGCTGCGTAATGCGCAAGACTATCCTGCCGATAATTCTGAAGCAGCGATATTATTAAGAGCGCGGGTATTATTACTAGCAGATCGTGCAGCCGATGCGGCTGAATTACTCAGTCACAGTAAAACCCAAAAAGCTAATGTGCTTTATCTGCTTGCTGCTTTGCGTAGTGCAAAAATGCCGGCGAATGACATAGTTAAAAAAATAAATACGCAACTTAAAAATAAAAAGCTGCTTAAAGAGAGTCGCTTACGTTTATTAGCAATTAAAGCCGAAGCCAGTAAAATAGAATCGGATACATTGCAAACGGTGTCGGCTATTGAAGCTTACTTAAGATTAACAAGAGAACAACAACTGGATGACGGTTTGTTCCGTGTTAATGGCAAACAACTTTGGCAAGCCTACCGTGCTTACGGACAGTTAATCGGTAACAAACAACAACTGCTGTTTGGTGACGATGCCAGTTGGTTTGCTGAAGCGAAAAAGAAAACTAAGCAAACACTACGCCAGCGTAGTCTTTACGCATTACTCGCGCGCGACTCGCGTAATACAACAACCCGCGATAAAGCCAATGAGTTGTTAATTAATTCTTTGCGTAAGCAAGGCAGCGGCATCGAAGTAATTCGTCATTTATATTTGGATGATAAGGCTGAACGCAATAATGAATTACCTGTTTTAGCGCGTTACAATTTATTAGAACAGGCACTAAAAGAATCAGATATAAAACTTGCCTCAACATTGATGCAGGGGTTACTACAAGCTCCGAAAGGCGTGAACCCCTTATTATGGGAACTACGTCGCGCACGGGTATTTGTGATGGCGGGTAAACCTGATGAAGCAACCAGCGTGTTAACAGACATGGTTGCTAAACAAGACTTTACTGAGAAAAAATTTCTCGATCGGTTCATGCAAGTCGTATTCGACCTGCAAACAGTGGAAGCTCATGAACAAGCCTATGGTTTATTTGCAGCACTGCTTGCCAAGGTGGATTTGCCTAAAATAAAACGTGAACTGTATTACTGGATGGCAGAGTCGCGCAAAGCACAAAAGCGTTACGCTGATGCAGCCGCATTATACTTAAAATCATCGGAATCAAACATATTGCCACAACCCGATTTATGGGCGCAGTCCGCCATGTACCAAGCCGCACAAGCCTTGGGTGATGCCGGTCTGGTTGACGATGCAGGGCGGTTATATAAAAAATTACTACGCATCACCAAAGACGAAGCGCGTCGTGGACAACTGCAACGGCGTTTACAACAGCTTTGGTTAAAACGCAGTAAAACACCGGCATGATTGAGGTCGCCGTTAAAGACTACACGGCAATCATTGACAGTCCCCTTGGCATGTTAGGCATACTGGATAATGGTAAGGTTATTCAAGCAATAAATTTTCTATACAACAAAGCCACACCATGCGCTGCCAACTCATCACTTGCAGAGCAAGCTATCTCGCAGTTACAGCAGTTCTTTAGCAACG
>CAZIWG010000110.1:0-3915 GCA_964542925.1 uncultured Granulosicoccaceae bacterium
CTGTTGTCACCATGCCACAACCACCAACATAACCGTCAACCAAGAATGCAACGTGGTTAGCATTTTCGCCGAAAGTTTCGAGGATGTAGTCAGCACGAGCACACATTTCGTGGTGATCATCAGCAGTGATGTTAGCTGAGAATAACTTAGCTTCACCTGTTTCATCTTGTGCACGTTTCATTGCATCAGCAACGAGAGGAGTTACATCTTTCATGCGGCAATAAACCTGGTTACCTTGAGGCTCATCATTCTTGATGAAATCACCACCGAGCCAGAACTGGTATGCGGCTTCAGCGAAAGGTTTAGGACGAAGACCAAGTTTAGGCTTGATGATAGTACCCGCGATGTAACCGCCTTCTGTGCGTGAACGACCCAAGATGTTCCATAGGTCGGTGATGTCCATAGAAGGGCCATCAAAGATATCAAGCATTTGTTTAGGTACATGGAAATCGATCATTTGTGCACATTGCACGTCACCCATGCCTTGGTTGTTACCAATAGCAAGCGTTAGGAAAGAAACAACCATTGCACGGCCGTCAATAACGTTGCGGTCAAACAAACCACAAGGGTAAGCGATTTTCATGATGCCTTTGGCTTCATCAATTTCGTATACCATTGCATCAAGGTCTTTAGTGAAGTCATCAGTCGTTGATACTTCAACATTAGTACCGGTTGATGATTCAGCAGCAAAGTGAGCTGCAGTTTCTAGGTAGCCACCAAAACCAGGCATTGGTGTCATAGTGTAAGCCACTAAAATGTGACCGCCATCGGCTAAAAGCGTGTCTTCGTCCAGACTTAAGTCTGCGTAACGTGCTGATTGATCCATCTGTAGATTCCTCAGTTTATAAAATTATTAATTCATTCTCGGGAGGGATTCATGTAGCGATCCTTCCAGAGGGATTGCGACTATACGAACATTCATCCATAATTAACATTCAGTATTTCTGATTGACACCATAAGTAAATGCTTATGGTTTTATGGGGCAATAAGTTTATGAATGTTACGCTAAGGCAATTGCGAGTCTTTGAAGCCGTTGGTCGATTAAAAAATTACACGCGCGCTGCAGAGGAATTACATCTGTCTCAACCAGCAGTTTCAATGCAAATCAAGCAGTTAGAGTCAAATATAGGTTTGGCACTGTTTGATCAGGTGGGCAAGAAGATCTTCCTGACAGCGGCGGGACATGAAATGTATCAAACCAGCCGAATTATCGATAATCAGCTGAATGAAGCAGAACAGGTCTTAGAAGATATGAAAGGTTTGCGCCATGGTCGTCTAATTATTGCTGTGGCGAGCACGGCTAATTATTTTGCTCCTAAACTTTACGCTGCATTTAAAGATGAATATGCGGCAATTACGCTTAATTTGGATGTAACCAATCGTGAAGGCTTATTGATGCACTTGGAGTCCAATGACTCCGATATGGTGATTATGGGGCTGCCACCAAAGCAGATTGAAGTTGAGGCAGAAGCATTTATGGAAAACCCTCTGGTGGTGATTGCATCGCCTGATCATCCTTTGGCCTTAGATAAAAACATCAGCATGGAGCGCTTGCAAGAAGAAACCTTCATTATGCGAGAACCAGGTTCAGGAACACGAATAGCGATGGAGCGCTTCTTTGCTGAGCAGGGTGCAGATTTAGCCACGGGCATGGAGATGAGTTCTAATGAGGCGATTAAACAAGCCGTTCAGGCGAGCCTTGGACTAGGAATCGTATCATTGCACACTTTAGAAATGGAGCTAGAAACGAAGCGACTTGTGGTGCTGGATGTTGAAGCGTTTCCGATTATACGACATTGGTACATTGTGCATCGAAAGGGGAAAAGACTGTCACCATTAGCGCAAGCATTTAAGGAATTTATGTTAGAAAATGCTAGAAATTTGCTTCAGCATTGAATAAATTTATTATACTCCTTATATATGTGTTGGGTCACCTTGCAAGAAAACCTGATCAGGATCATATAATGAACTTGTCGATTTAGTTATAGTCTTACTCTAACAATGATACGAATAAGTGCTATTATTACCAGATGTTGAAATTATTCTCACAGTTTTGGTTGATTTTGTCTTTGCTTGTGGCGCCGTTGCCATATGCAACGGCGGATATGGTCATGGCTGAACAAGGTCAAATGACGTGCCAGAATGCTGATCAACATGCTATGCACACTGAGCAATCTACGGATAATACGGTAAGTCAAAAGGATGTTTGTGAATGTTGCGACCAATGTGGTTCGGCTTGTTCGAGCTGCTTACATTTTAGCGCCGGTTTATCTCAAGTAAATAATGTTCCAGAACATCCTCGATATGACCTATATCCTCACAATGCGATTGAAACGGTAGCAGGACTAAGTCGTTTTATCGAAATACGCCCTCCCAGAAAACTCCACGCCTGAGTTGTCGATGCCTTCGTAGGTATCGCAATATAAATACCGTATTTTAGATGCGGCAAGAATGACGTGATGGAGTTTTACCATGAATATTTACAATGTTATGCGGCTTCGGCTGCAATGGAACAAGCCTAGTTTTATTTTATTTATAGCAGCAGGAATGTTTGCAACCGGTGTTATGGCGAAACAAGCCGGTGCTGAATTATCATTGCTTGAAGCGGAAGCGATTGCATTGAAAGCGGATCCAATGCTGAATTTAATCGATGCTAATGCGCAGGCATTAGATGAAGCTGCGATAGCTGATGGTCAATTACCTGACCCAAAAATGAGTTTCTCATTATTTAATTTCCCAACAGATACCTTTAGCCGAACTCAGGAACCGATTACACAGTTGCGTTTTGGTTTACAACAAGCGATACCTCGTGGTGATACCTTAGCGTTAAAGTCCAAACGTACTTCATTAAAAGCAGGTTCCATGCGAGCCAAGAATGCAGATGAAGAATTGAAACTTCGTAGTAAGGTGCGTAAGTACTGGTTTGAAACGTGGTACTGGGTTCAAGCTGAAAGAACGCTTAATAAGGATATGTCGTTATTTAGACAGTTAGTTGATATTACCGAATCACAATATGCAGCAGGAAAACAGAATCAACAGGATGTTATTCGGGCTGAATTAGAGTTCGGTTTGTTAGAAGACCGCCTAACACATATTAAACAACAGCAAGAAGCGGCACGTGCTGGGCTTTCGCAATGGTTAGGTAAAGAATCATTGCGTGGTTTGCCTGCTGAACTGCCAGCCTTACCGGCATTACCATCAATCGCTGAAATGCAGGCAGGGATTTCTACTCATCCTGCTATCCGAATATTCAGTTCTAAAATCGATATGAACCGACAAAGTGTTGCCATCGCACGTGAAGCCTATAAACCCGCGTGGTCATTGGGTTTGAAATACGGTGTTCGAGATGGTAATAATCCGGATGGTAGCGAACGCGCAGATTTTCTTGCCGCAACCATTGGGCTTGATTTACCAATCTTTACGGATAAACGTCAAGACCGTCGTCTTGCTGCCGCACAGAAATTAGCCAGCGCAGCACAGCTTGAGTTAGATGATAAATATGCAGTGATGCAAAGTAAGTTGGAACGTGATTACGTTACGTTAACGAGATTGGCGCAACGCTTAAAGCGTTATGAAGAAACCTTAATTGGTCAAGCTGTTGCCAATAGTGAAGCATCATTACTAGCATATCAAAATGACACTACTGATTTCGCTACCTTGATGAGAGCGAAAATTACAGAACTGAATACAAACCTGAAAGCATTACGCATTCATACAGATTATGCGAAAGCGCATGCGCGCTTGCTTTATCTTGCGGGAGAACAAAAATGAACACGTCGATGAAAAAAATTAGCTTACTTGCAGGTGCTGTTGTGCTGGCACTTTCGTTAACAGCCTGTGAAAGCGGCGACCAGATGGATAGTGCCAAGAAAGAAAAAGAAATTTTATATTGGGTTGCCCCAATGGATGCAAAT
>CAZIWG010000111.1:0-3705 GCA_964542925.1 uncultured Granulosicoccaceae bacterium
AGACTGGCGCGGTGGTCGTGGTATTTTGGAAAACATCATTCCTTCTTCAACGGTTGCGGCTAAAGCTGTAGGTGTTGTTATGCCTGCGCTGAATGGCAAGTTGACAGGTATGGCTTTCCGCGTACCAACTTCTGATGTATCAGTAGTTGATTTGACTATTGAGTTAGAAAAAGAAGCTTCATACGAAGATATCTGTAAAGCAATGAAAGCGGCTTCAGAATCAGGTCCGATGAGCGAAACTTTGGGTTACACAGATGAGAAGGTTGTATCTACAGACTTCCGTGGTTGTGGTAACTCTTCTATCTTTGATGCAGGCGCAGGTATCGCACTTGACGGCACATTCGTGAAAGTTGTTTCTTGGTACGACAATGAATACGGCTACACGTGTAACATGCTTCGCTTTGTGAAGCACGTTTCAAAATAAGCGGCCTTTTCCCCGCTAACGGCGTTGTCGGGATTTCCCGCTTCGCCTTGTTAGCAGAAAAATTGCTCGTTTGTTTGCAATGTTTGAATTGATCGCCAGCCTGAAGTTTGTTCGGGCTGGTTGATTTTGAAGAAAGAGTTATTTGTGAAGTGAGATGATTTAAATTTCACAAATAATTTTTGAAAATTTAAGTTTAGGAGTTACAAGATGTCTTTTATTAAACTGACAGATTTAGATCTGGCTGGTAAGCGCGTATTGATTCGTGCTGATTTAAACGTACCTGTTAAGGATGGCAAGGTAACGTCTGATGCGCGTATTACCGCATCCATGCCAACCGTTGAGCATTGTGTGAAAGCCGGTGCATCAGTGATGGTGATGTCACACCGTGGTCGCCCTGAAGAAGGCAAGGTTGACGAAGAGAATTCAATGGCGCCTATCGCGGCAACAATGACTGAAAAATTAGGCCAGAATGTGCGCTTAGTTAAAGACTACATTGATGGCGGATTTGACGTAGCTGCAGGAGAAGTTGTTCTTTTGGAAAATGTGCGTTTTAACGCAGGTGAAAAGAAAGACGATGAAGCTTTATCTAAGAAATACGCGGCATTGTGTGATGTGTTTGTGATGGATGCATTCGGTACGGCACATCGTGCGCAAGCATCAACTCATGGCGCAGGTAAATTTGCCCCGACTGCTTGTGCTGGTTTATTGCTCGCGGGTGAATTAGACAGTTTAGCGAAAGCCTTAGCAGAACCAGCTCGCCCAATGGTGGCTATTGTTGGTGGTTCTAAAGTATCGACTAAATTGACCGTGCTAGAAGCATTGTCTGAAAAAGTTGATCAGTTAGTAGTTGGTGGTGGTATTGCAAACACATTCTTAAAAGCAATGGGCAACAATGTTGGTAAATCATTGTGTGAAGATGACTTGGTTGATACAGCAAAGGCATTGATTGAAAAAATGAAAAAACGTGGCGCAAATATTCCAATTGCCGTTGATGTTGTTTGTGGCAAGAAGTTTGATGAAAATGAACCTGCAGTACTAAAAGATCCGTCAGAAGTAGAAGATGACGACATGATTTTTGATATCGGTCCTAAATCTGCGGCAGAGTTAGCAGAAATCATTAGTAAAGCCGGTACCATTATCTGGAACGGTCCAGTGGGGGTGTTTGAATTTGATCAGTTTGGCGGAGGCACTAAAGCAGTCTCTATGGCGATTGCCGAAGCTGATGGTTTTAGCTTAGCCGGTGGTGGCGATACGATTGCAGCGATTCAAAAATATGACATTTATGACAAGGTGTCTTATATTTCAACAGCGGGTGGAGCCTTCCTTGAATACCTTGAAGGTAAAACATTACCAGCCGTGGCTATGTTGGAAGAACGCGCAAAATAATTAATTTTCATTCTGAAATTGTTAATTTAGAATGACTAAAAGGTCAGTGACTGACCTAAAAAATGAAGAAGGGTATGAAGAGACGCACTAAAATTGTTGCTACATTAGGACCTCGTTCAGATGATCTTAAAATTCTGGACAAGATGATTGAGGCAGGCATGGACGTAGCCCGTCTTAATTTCTCGCATGATCCGTATGAAAAGCATAAGGAACGAGCAGAAACAGTGCGTAACCGTGCACGCGCACACGGTCGTCAAGTTGGCGTGGTTGTTGATTTACAAGGCCCTAAGATACGCGTTGATAAATTTGAAAATGGTTCAGTAGAGCTGTACGACGGCGATAGGTTTATTCTTGATGCGAACCATGATCCTGAAAAAGGTAATACAGAACGTGTAGGTATTGCCTACAAGGAATTGCCTAATGATGTGCAACGTGGTGACACGTTATTATTGAACGATGGTCGTATTGTTTTGTGGGTTGATGAAGTTAACGATGCCGAAATACGTTGTCGTGTTACGGTCGGTGGCGAACTATCGAATCGTAAGGGCATTAATAAGCAAGGTGGTGGACTTTCAGCTCCCGCACTGACGGATAAAGATAAGGCTGACATTATTTCAGCAGCAAAATTGGGCGCAGATTATTTAGCGGTTTCTTTTGTTCGCAATGCAGAGGACGTGCATGAGGCACGACGTTTGTTCCGTGAAGCGGGAGGCCAAGGCGGTATTATTGCTAAGATAGAACGTGCCGAAGCGATGAATGTGCTGGATGAAATCATTGAAGCCAGTGATGCCATAATGGTGGCACGTGGTGATCTCGGTGTTGAGATTGGTGACGAAGCCTTACCACCCGTTCAGAAAATGATGATTGCCAAAGCACGTACCATGAACCGTATTGTCATTACTGCAACACAGATGATGGAATCAATGATTGAAAGCCCGATTCCAACGCGTGCAGAAGTCTTTGATGTAGCCAATGCTGTCTTAGACGGCACCGATGCAGTGATGCTTTCAGCTGAAACAGCAGTGGGCAAATATCCTGACAAAGTGATTGCGGCAATGGATAGAATTTGTCGTGGTGTTGAAGAGCAGCGTGCTGTGACAAAATCTGATCACCGTATTGATACTAAGTTTAGTGATACGGATGAAGCGATTGCCATGGCGAGTATGTACACCGCGAATCATCTTGGTGTGAAAGCGATAGCTGCATTAACTGAATCTGGGTCAACAACTTTATGGATGTCACGAATCAGTTCAGGAATACCCATTTATGCGATGACACGCCACGTTGATACGCGCCGTAAAGTTACGTTGTATCGTGGTGTGTATCCGGTAAGTTTTGAAATGACCACTGAGGATCACGCACAAGTTAATAAAGATGCGATTGATGAATTAGTACGACGCGGTGCAGTTCGTGATGGAGATCTTGTTATTATCACTAAAGGTGATTTAATGGGTGAGCATGGTGGTACTAATGCAATGAAAATTGTTGAGGTCGGTAATATGCCTGACCCTGAAGATAAAATGGGAATTGAGTAATTTTTGTAACTAAATAAACTTTTAATATTCACTAATAATTATTAACGATAAGACGGGAGGTCAACATGGCCCTTATATCAATGCGACAACTGCTGGATTATGCAGCCGAAAATGATTTCGGTATGCCAGCATTCAATGTAAACAATATGGAACAAGTGCATGCCATCATGCAAGCGGCTGATGAAACTAATAGCCCAGTTATCATGCAGGGTTCTGCGGGTGCACGTTCTTACGCAGGCGAACCATTCCTGCGTCATATGATTACTGCAGCAACCGAAATGTACCCACACATTCCTGTTGTTATGCATCAAGATCACGGCAGCGAACCTGCTGTATGTTTACGTTCCATCCAGTCTGGTT
>CAZIWG010000112.1:0-3631 GCA_964542925.1 uncultured Granulosicoccaceae bacterium
GTTATGTGAAGTTTATTATTATGTGAAGTTTGATTCAGAGGAGCGCAGTATTGCTTGTTTGATGCCCCTTTGAACTTTACATAATAAATCATAATGAGGATGTGTGGACTTAAATTATAGAATGTTCTTCTTTCAATAAAAATGAAGTCATTACTCTTTTTATTACGAATTATGTCATTTTTTACCTTCTTTTAAACTGTGATCAAAAAGGAGGACCCCATGAAACAGTTTGCCCTATCGTGCGAGACACATAATCGGCTTAAAAACAGCATACTTCACCCATTTATAGCTCTATATGTTGAATATCTAGAACGAGAGCAATATTCTGACTACAGCATCTCCTCTAATTTACGCGGTGTTGGCCATTTTGCGCATTGGATAACCAATGAGCGAATTCCGTTGGATAAGATAAATTGCTCTGTACAAGAAAAATTTCTGACGGAACACCTCCCTGTTTGTAATTGCTCATGCCCTGCCCCTCGGTTTAAGCATGTCAATCCGGCACTTACAATTTTTTTTAAATTACTACGCTCAGAAGGGATTATTGTACCGATAGAAGAACGTGATGAATGTAGCAGAGAACTGGCTGCATTCGATACCTATATGCGTGATGTTGCGGGTTTTGCGAAGAACACACGTGTTCAACGTCTTTCGGTAATTAAACGATTTCTATATGAGCATTTTGATAAAACGAAGATTGTTATCACTGATTTAGATGCACTCACAATAAGACGTTTTATCTTTGGAGAACAAAATAGAAGTCCTAGAACAATTAATGATACAGGCGTAGCCATTCGACGTTACTTGAATTTCCGAGCTATATCAGGAGATCAAGTTACGCCTCTTCTAACTGCTATTCCTCGTATTTCTTCGTTGCAATTGCAAGTTCTGCCAAAGATTTTAAGTCCCGTACAAATAGATGAATTGCTCGCCTCCTTTAACCAAGATGTCCGTTTATACAGGCGGGCTTATGCGATGATACGTTGCATGGCGGACCTTGGTCTAAGGTGTGGGGAAGTGGCAACGTTGCATCTGGATGATATTAATTGGCTTGAGGGTACCTTGTGTATAACAAAAAGCAAAGCGCGCCGGGCAGATATCCTTCCCTTGCCGGTGGCCACAGGCAAGGCAATCTCAGAATATTTACAACATGAGCGCCCAGAAGTACGTCATCGTTTTATCTTCGCACGTCATAAGGCCCCACATCACCTTCCCATTACAGTTGACATTGTCAAGAATACTATAATTGCCGCCTTTCATCGCTGTGGTTGGGAGCGTGCTGACCCCTATGTTCTTCGCCGTACTGTTGCCAGTCGGCTCTTAAATGATGGTGCGCCTATGAAGCATATCATGGATGTTATGCGGCATCGCGATGCGGATACGTCCATGATTTACACTAAAATTGATCTAAAACGGCTCGCCGCAGTCGCCATGCCTTGGCCAGGGAGCGTAGCATGATGAATTTTCTTACAATGACTGAACGTGTTGAGACCTACCTTGCAGAAAAGAGGCGCCTTGGGTTCGAACTTAAATCGGGAGGTTTAATGCTCCATAGGTTTGCACGTTACGCTGATGAATCTGGCCATAAAGGCCCTCTTACAACTAAACTAACGACTTCGTGGTGTAAGGAGCAATCACCTAGTCCACTTACATTTTCATGGGCTGTTCGTCTTAAGGCTTTACGTCCGTTTGCAAAATATATGAAGCAAGTTGAACCTACCACTGAGTTTCCACAGGCACCTGTTTTTGGTAAAGCTGATCGTCGGCTCTCTCCCCATATTTATACCGAAGAGGAGATCATAGATTTGCTAGCAGCAGCAAGTCGTCTAAAGCCAATTGATACATTACGGCCTGCAATGTATGAAGCGTTTTTAGGGTTAATAGCCGCGACCGGGATCAGGGTTTCAGAAGCGATGAAGTTACAATATGGCGATGTTGATTTAGTGGGTCATTACCTCACAATACGCAAGACAAAATTCAAAAAATCCAGATATGTTCCCATTCACGCCACTGTAGCAGAGGCCTTAAAGCGTTACCTCACCATACGAGACCGTTATGTAAACCATGATGCGGAGCAGGCCTTTTTTCTGTCAAATGCTGGTACACCTCCATCAATGCCGCAAATTCAGTGGAATTTCAGATATCTACGACGGGAAGTCGGTCTCATTCCCCGCAGTCAATATAACGCCGTACGAATTCATGACTTTCGACATAGTTTCATTTGTCGCCGGGTACAACGCTGGCAAGAAGAAGGTGCCGATATTGACAACGCCATGGCTGCGCTTGCTACCTATGTGGGGCATGTCAGAATATCTCATACTTATTGGTATCTTAGTGCTGTTCCTGACTTGATGGCTGTTGTGGGCAAGCGTTTTGAAGATTTTGCAAATGAGGGGCCGTGTCATGAATGATCAAACAACCTCATTCCCCGCACTGCTTCAACGCTTCTTTATGGAATATCTTAATCAGCAAAGAGCTGTCAGCCCTCAAACGGTTAAAGCTTACCGGGATACATTCCGGCTGCTCTTGAATTTTGCAAAAATGAAAACAGGGAAGACCCCAAGCGCAATTACCCTTAACGACTTAAATGCCAAGCTTCTGCTCGAATTTCTTGAATACCTGGAGAAAGAACGTGGCAATAGCGTTCGTAGCCGTAACGCTCGACTGGCGGCTATTCGTACATTTTTAAAATATGCCAGCCATTATAATCTTGAAGCATTAGGAACTATTGAGCAGGCCCTCGCCATTCCCCTGAAAAGGCATGAAAGGAAAATGGTTGGCTATATGACACGCAAAGAAATCCGAGCTGTTTTAGATGCACCTGATCCGTTAACTTGGGCAGGCCAACGTGATCGGGTACTTTTTAGCCTAATGTATAACACAGGAGCTCGTGTGTCCGAGATCATTGGCCTGCGGTGCAAGGATGTTATTCTGGATCATCAGCCCTCAGTGCATTTGCATGGGAAAGGTCGCAAGGAGCGTACTCTACCACTTCAGAGTTCCAATGCTGCTGTCGTTCGGAAGTGGCGCAAACGGCTACAATCAACATCGTATGATGACTTTCTTTTTCCTAATCGCAAAGGTGAGAGAATGACACGGTCAAACGTTTCTCAAAGACTAAAGCTAGCTGTAGAAAAGGTTTTGGACAAATGCCCAGGGCTGATTGGAAGATCAATAACACCTCATATAATCCGCCACTCCACTGCCATGCATTTACTCCAGTCAGGCGTCGACATTACCGTTATCGCCCTTTGGTTAGGGCATGAGAGCACCTCAACCACCCATATATATGTAGAAGCAGATCTTACGATGAAAGAAGAAACGTTGATGCGATTACAGCCCGCTGAAGTAAAAATCGGGCGCTATCGACCACCAGATAAATTACTCAACTTCCTCCAATCATTATGATTTATTATGTAAAGTTCAAAGGGGCATCAAACAAGCAATACTGCGCCCCTCTGAACCAAACTTCACATAATAATAAACTTCACATAACTTTTGGGATTGTTAGAAAACCAATGACATTGCCCCGGATATGTATTTAATGCTATAATGGCCTCTCATACAAAAGGGATCAGAATGCAGGCTTTATCCAAAGAACAGGAATTAATCTATCAGCAGGGTGTTGCTA
>CAZIWG010000113.1:0-3601 GCA_964542925.1 uncultured Granulosicoccaceae bacterium
CCGGATCTGTATGGGGGGCTTTATGAAAATGAAGTTCCTACCATTTCTGTGTTTACAATAATGGCTGTTATCGCCCTCCATAGCCGAGGTTCACTTGGAAGGGAAACCGAAGAATTACTCTTATCTGGTTCCACCTCCAAGCGAAACAGCAGTTAAATAACGCATATTTATCTAATAGTTGAGTATTTTATGCAGTTTTAACAGCAACATTTATGCAGGTCATAGGGCTAATGACCTATTGATTTAAGGGCTATTTATGGTGTAATGATCATAAAGCAGACAAAAACCACAAACTATATCCATTATAAAGTAAGCCCTCAGAGTTTGCACATCTAGGTTAAGTCGGATCTGGGATTTCAACCTTGGATAACAAAAACTGATTGCACCTATGTTAGAGAGGGGAGAAGGAGTGAAAAATAAACTACTAACTATTCTATTGATTGTTACTACGTCGATGACACAAGCGGCCACAATATCGCTAACCTTTGACGTTGAGTTTTCTCAAAGAACAGCATGCAGGTCGATCGGATCATGCCAATTACTTCCGCTTACACCGTTTCATGATCAGATACAACTCGATTTCCCTCTTGTTGAAAAAAATTATGATGCAAATTCAGATTATTATCTCCTTGAATTAGGTAATCCAGATCAGTCTCACAATCGTCAAGTGTCAGACAATTATGTCACTGATATGATGCTATCGGATCCCTACATTAGCAGTGAAGACACGGGTGTTGAAAAAGGAAGCCTCAACAATTCTTGGGATACTATCCATGCTTCTAAAAAATATGTAGACATTTGGACTGAAGAGCAACGATATCTTACGTGGTTTGATACGTCGTCAGTTGAGTATTCCAGACTCACACGCAATGGAGAACCCGTCCAAGGTGGAATTTGGTATCAAGACTTTAGAATATCTGGTGACATACGTCGCAGTTATGGTGATGTAGATCCATTTACACCTCAGGACTTAGCAGAAATGCTTATTGAAATAGAACATGGAGCTAGATTAACACGTGGTAATTTTCAGTTTGATAATAGAGTAATAATATATACAGATACATATACTGGCGATGTAAGAAGTACAACATACCACGGTGATATACAATATAGAGGTTATGGCCATCTAACTCAAATCAAGATAGATGGTGAGGTAATACCCATCCAGATAGACCCTATTCCCTCAGGCATTATATTTGTGCCTGGATTTATGGGTTCCCGTTTATTTGAAGGCAATGATGAAGTATTTATAAATAATATCAATAATCGGTTTAATGAATTACGTGTTGATTCAGGGACAACCCTTTCGGTAAAAGATGGTAGGGCTGGGATAGTGAATGAATTTCAATACCTCCTTAATCACAATTATTTCAACAATTGGCTAGAATTTCTAGCTGAGAAAGAACAGCAAAATGGCCTCAAATGGTCACTTGTTCCATACGATTGGCGCAAATCACCCGCTTCAGAATCAGATAGGCTGGTAATGGCGATTGATTCGTTGTATGCAGATACAAATAAACCTGTTGTAATTGTTGCTCATAGTATGGGAACTTTATTAACTAAAGCCGCCCTACTTCAAAATCCTGGTATTGCAAACAAAGTTGCTGCCATTGTCTTAGTGGCAGGTCCGCAGACTGGAGCGCTTGATGGGCTAAAAGCTATACTGCATGGTGAACATGCTCTAACCAACATAATAGATATTGATAAGACGGATGTAAGATACGTTGTACACAACATGCCTGGCGCCTATAGTCTTATACCTAGTCAATCATATCTTCAAGATATGCCTGTACCACTGATTACCTTTAAAACTCGTTTTTCTACCCCGGACGATCCATGTGCAGTAATCTATCCGGATGAGGATGATGAGCTTCAGAGTTTATGCAATAACTATGAGGGGGCAATTGATACTTACCAAGAATATATAGATTTCCTGCTAACCCCACGTGATATCACATCTGCTACAGAGGTGTCTCCAAGTGATGATACCAAGGTGCCAGCCATACTAAACGACAACTTGTTCTATAATGATGCAGAACAATTACATTCACTCATTGACTATTCTACTACCTGGAATTCAGAAGGAGTTCCTGTATACCAGATAGTTGGCATGAATAAAAGAATGGATTGTCAAATACGGTATCACCTTCTCAGTGGTAACCCTGGATCAATGTATTACGAGCTAATCCCCTGCGCAGGAATAAGCGGTGACGGCACAGTATCTACTTTGAGTGCAGAGCATATGCTCACTACAACATTTTATGCTGATCTTTCCGCAACATCTTGTAAAGTGGATGGCAAGGAGATTAAGCATGCGAATATTATGAATTCTGCTAGCATACAAGATGTTATTTTCTCGATAGCACGTAATAACCCGGATACACTAGCAAATATACGTAACGATTGTCCTATCTCCCTTACTGGCTCTGGCAGGATGGGGCCAACACTATCACTTAACGTCCGATCACCCCTGTATTTTTCTGCTTTTGATTCTGATGGCAATAACACGGGAAATTATCCGGATGGCATTATTAAAGAAGAAATTCCAGGAAGTACATTTGTG
The DNA here is from genome assembly GCA_964542925.1 of uncultured Granulosicoccaceae bacterium. GTDB lineage: Bacteria > Pseudomonadota > Gammaproteobacteria > AKS1 > AKS1 > Sulfuriflexus. Next base: position 2,564 of record CAZIWG010000113.1, read on the forward strand.
CAACTTGGTGAAAGCAAAAGTATTTACTTGAATGGAGGCACTGAATACAAAATTGAATTTATTGGTATTGCAGATGGGAAAGCAGGTGTTACGCTATCACTATATAGTGAAGAAGGGGGCTTAACGGAAGAAGTAAACTTTTATGAGGTGCCTGTGAAAAATGGAATGACAATTACGAATCATGTGAGTTCTCCACGTGACCTTAAAACCCTGGAAATCGATACTGATAACGACGGAATAGTTGATGAAGTAGCATTACCATTTGGTTGCAAACCAGTTGAATCATGTCCTATACACATCGATATAGATATAAAACCAAAAAATAAAACTAATCAAATAAATCTACATATGGAAAATATAAGTGTTGCCATATTAAGTAAAGTAAATTTTGATCCGACAACAATTAATACATCAACCATTAAATTTGGTGGGGCAGAAGTACAAAGGCATGAATCAAATGATAAACCGATGTGTGAAAGTCGGGATATTAACATAGATAGAAATGCTGATCTTATATGTCAGTTTAAAACCAGAGAAATGAATGTGGATTTAAATTCGGAAAGAGTACTTCTACTTCTAGAAGCACTCACACTAGATGGAAAAGGAATACGTGGTAGCGATATTGTGCAGACAGTACCATTAGATGTTCCGACACAGGGAACAGTACAAGATAACAGTAACGATACTGCCAGTGAAGCAAGTGATAGTAGTGGAGGCGGTGGCGGCTGTTCTATAGCCATGAATAAAAAAAGTGAACTTGATCCTGGACTACCGCTCTTACTGCTTTGGTCTTTGATCTATGTGTTGCGGAGTTGTTGCCGTTCTAAAAATAAAAGGGGTCGGTGACAACTGATATAATTTGCAACATGATTGGTAGTGGCGGATGATATAGGGTAAGCACCACGGTTTTGTCTGTGAACATCCGCTTTTTACTCACTCTTCTTGCCAAGCTAGAATCCCAGAACGGCCGGATCAGGGTGGTAGCTGAATCATGCGGCGGGCCTCACCGGTACCCTTGACCAGGCTGCAATCCACCAA
>CAZIWG010000114.1:0-3582 GCA_964542925.1 uncultured Granulosicoccaceae bacterium
ATCTCCGCTTCATCACGCACACCACCTAACGCCATACGGGTATATTTACGACCGGTTGCACGTGCAATCGATTTGCCCAATGAGGTTTTACCCACGCCAGGAGGACCAACAAGACAAAGAATAGGACCTTTTAATTTCTTGGCACGTTGTTGCACTGCCAAATATTCAAGGATACGTTCCTTGACCTTTTCCAGACCGTAATGGTCTTCATCCAAAACCAATTCAGCTTCAGCCAAATCTTTTTTAACTTTGCTTTTCTTTTTCCAGGGAACACCGGTCAATGCTTCAATATAATTGCGTACAACGGTTGCTTCGGCAGACATTGGCGACATCATCTGCAGTTTCTTCAACTCATTATCAGCCTTTTCTTTGGCTTCTTTAGACATGCCTGCTTTATCAATTTTCTGTTGCAGCTCTTCATTTTCGTTTGGTGCATCTTCCATGTCACCGAGTTCTTTCTGAATCGCTTTCATTTGCTCATTCAGATAATATTCACGCTGACTTTTTTCCATTTGTCGTTTAACACGACCACGAATACGTTTTTCAACTTGAAGAATATCAATTTCTGATTCCATAAATGCCATTAACTGTTCAAGACGTTCACTAATGTCGACAACTTCTAGGACACTTTGTTTTTCATCCAACTTTAAAGACATGTGTGCGGCAATTGTATCCGCAAGACGTGCGGGATCTTCGATGCCTGATAGTGAAGATAAAATTTCCGGTGGTACTTTTTTGTTCAACTTCACATATTGATCAAATTGATTCATCACTGAGCGAATTAACACTTCAGCTTCACGTTCAGAAGGTTGATCGGATTTAAGCACACTGACCTGTGCTTTAAAGAATTCGTCATTGTCCATGAAGTGCAGTAAACGAGCACGCTCACCACCTTCTACTAATACTTTCACTGTCCCATCGGGCAGTTTTAATAATTGTAAAATAGTGGAAACGGTACCAATGCGGTACATGTCATCCGCTTCTGGATCATCTTGCGATGCACTTTTTTGTGCGACCAACATAATTTGTTTATCTGCTTCCATTGCGGACTCAAGGGCTTTAATGGATTTATCGCGTCCAACAAACAATGGGATCACCATATGCGGGTATACCACTACGTCACGCAGGGGTAATACCGGGATCACGCTAATTTGTTCGTCAACAACGGATGATGATTTCTTTTCGTTCTCCATACTGGAGCCTCACGATACTGGGGGGACTAAACCCCGAGTTTTTTATTGCAATATTGCACTAGTCTAGATTGGGATGAATTTAGCAATAATCAAGACTGAAAACATGTATAAATATTAATGCACCGATAAATAACAAAAGCCCCGGATTGAGCGGGGCTTTTCAATTTTAATCTGATGCTGCAACCTGATCAGGTTGCTCGTATATCATCAACGGTTCTGAATCCCCCATGATGGTATTTTCATCAACCACAATCTTTTGCACATCTTCTAATGAAGGTAAATCGTACATAGTATCGAGTAAGGCAAATTCAAGAATTGAGCGCAAACCACGTGCGCCGGTTTTCCTTTCCATCGCTTTCTCTGCAACTGCGCCCAAGGCATCGTCACGGAATTCCAATTCACAATTTTCCATTTCAAATAGACGTTGGTACTGTTTAGTAATGGCATTCTTTGGTTCGGTAAGAATTTGAATCAAGGCGTCTTTGTCCAGTTCTTCCAATGTTGCAACAACCGGTAAGCGACCCACAAATTCTGGAATCAAACCATACTTAATTAAATCTTCTGGCTCGGTGCCGTGTAATATTTCACCAAGATTTAATTCTTCATCTTTGGTTTTCACTTCTGCAGAAAAACCAATGCCGCCCTTCTCGGAACGATCGCGAATAATTTTATCGAGACCAGCAAATGCACCACCACAAATGAACATGATATTCGACGTATTCACTTGTAAGAATTCTTGCTGTGGATGTTTACGTCCACCTTGTGGAGGAACAGAGGCAACCGTGCCTTCAATTAATTTCAGTAAGGCTTGTTGTACACCTTCACCCGACACATCACGGGTAATCGATGGATTATCTGACTTGCGCGAAATCTTATCGATTTCATCAATGTAGACAATACCCGTTTGGGCTTTTTCAACATCGTAATCACATTTCTGTAACAACTTTTGAATAATGTTTTCGACATCTTCACCCACATAACCTGCTTCGGTCAGTGTGGTTGCATCAGCAATCGTGAACGGGACATTCAAGAGGCGCGCCAATGTTTCTGCTAACAGTGTTTTACCACTACCGGTCGGGCCAATAAGAAGAATATTGCTTTTTGAAAGTTCAACATCACCGGCTTTTGCTTCGCCTACTTCCAAACGCTTGTAGTGGTTGTAAACAGCAACGGCTAGGACTTTTTTAGCTTTTTCCTGGCCAATCACATATTCGTCAAGAATATGATTAATCTCATGGGGTGTAGGGAGTTTGCTGCCAGAAGCAACCGCTGACTTTTCCTGAACTTCTTCACGAATAATGTCGTTACACAGCTCAACACACTCATCACAAACGAAAACTGAAGGACCAGCGATCAGTTTACGTACTTCGTGCTGACTTTTGCCGCAAAAGGAACAGTACAGCAGCTTTTCGCTGTCATCACCGCTATTTTGACCATCATCACTCATGAATCTTTCCTCATTTATACTCTTGTATAACTGTTTATAGTTATACCTTGCTAGGATTTTAACAAAGATGCAAGTGCATCTGTCACCGTATTAATATCCATCAAATCTATAGGGAAATTGACGTCTCCCTCTTTTTCTCACAGTTTAGACTGTTTTGAGCAACTAGCTTGCGCAGCCATTTACGTGTCGTCGGTGTTCGCCTGAGTGCGATCCGTCAATACCGAGTCAATTAAACCGTAATCTGCTGCTGTTTGACCGCTCATAAAGTTATCGCGATCTGTATCTCGTTCAATGGTTGCTAAATCCTGACCAGTATGGCGAACCATAATTTCATTCAAACGATCACGAACCAGTAACATTTCTTTAGCATGAATCTCAATATCTGAAGCCTGACCCTGCACGCCGCCTAAAGGCTGATGAATCATCATCCGCGAATGAGGCAAACAAAAACGCTTGTCTTTCGCGCCACCGGTAAGCAATAAAGCCCCCATACTCGCGGCCATACCTATACATAAAGTGCTCACATCCGGTTTAATAAACTGCATGGTGTCATAAATCGCCAACCCTGCACTCACCGAACCACCGGGTGAATTAATATACAAATGGATGTCTTTATCCGGATTTTCTGATTCGAGGAACAATAATTGCGCCACAATCAGGTTTGCCATGTGGTCTTCAACCTGACCAACCAAAAAAATAACCCGTTCTTTCAGCAAACGTGAGTAGATGTCATAGGCACGTTCACCCCGTGCGCTCTGCTCAACCACCATGGGCACTAAGCCACTATTGTGAATTCCGTCATTCATACCATTGTTGTTATAGCTATCGGTCATTTGAACGCTTCCTTTAATCTTTGCGCTAGCCTTGTCTTGAGGCCATTAATGCTTCAAATTCTTCTTTCTTTTCAACGGTTTTAGCCTGTTCAAGTACCCAGTCTACAAC
>CAZIWG010000115.1:0-3367 GCA_964542925.1 uncultured Granulosicoccaceae bacterium
CTAACTTGGTTGCGGTATAGCCACAAACTAGCATTAACGCCAAAGCAAAGCTCACCACTAACCAACGAAATTTAACTGCCATCACTAACACGGGTCGATAAAAATGACTTGCCACTTTCATGACCGCACTTTCTTTTTCTTCAACTGCATCTTTAAAAAACAAGGCGATACAAGCAGGAACAAAAGTGATGGATAAACTCATTGCACTGACTAAGGCGATGATGACGGTAATCGCCATCGGATGAAACATTTTCCCTTCCACGCCTGATAATGCAAAAATCGGTAAATAAACAATAGTCACAATAAACATCCCAAACATGGCAGGGCGAATGACTTCACGCGTAGCTTCAAAAACGATATTAAAGCGTTCTTTCAAGGCAATCTCACCTTGGTCGCAACCAGCATCCTGCTTCAAGCGACACTTGCTCATCCATGTACTACGTCGTCTGGCATCACTTAATCGACGTAAACAGTTCTCGACAATAATAATGGCACCATCGACAATCAAACCAAAATCCAAGGCTCCCATGCTCATCAGATTAGCACTGACCTGCGTATGCACCATGCCTGTGATGGTCATTAACATAGCGATAGGAATCACCGCCGCCGTAATTAAAGCTGCTTTAATATTCCCCAGAAAAAAGAATAAAATAACAATGACTAATAAAGCCCCTTCCAGTAAATTGGTTTGTACTGTTTTTAAGGTTTTATCCACTAAAACGGAACGATCATAAACGGCGGCTACCGTAATTCCTTTAGGTAGGCTGGTTTTTATCTCCTCCAGTTTAGCGGCAATGGCTTTAGCCACCGTACGACTATTTTCGCCTATCAACATAAACACCGTACTCATCACCACTTCTCTGCCATTTTGAGTGGCAGCTCCTGAGCGTAATTCTTTGCCTTCACTAATAGTAGCCACATCTTTTAAACGCAATGGCAGACCATCAACTTCAGCTACTAAAATATTAGCTAATTGATCCAGTTGATTAATTTGCCCTGAGACTCTTAATAACCATTGAGCACCGTTATGTTCAATAAAGCCTACTCCACGATTTTCATTATTGGCTTCAATCGCGGTAATTAAATCGGCTTGCGTTATGCCGAAAGCTAATAAATCACTGGGTTCAAAAGACACCAGTATTTCTCGTTTAAAGCCGCCAATGGGATTGACTTCCACGACACCAGTGACACGTAATAATTGCGGACGGATAATCCAGTCATGCACACTACGCAAGTCGGTAGGGGTTATCACCGAGCCATCGGCATTCAACGCGTCAGGTTCTGCATCCACGGTAAACATAAAGATTTCACCTAAACCCGTAGCAATAGGGCCTAGCAATGGTTCTAACCCCGTGGGGATATTGTTTTTCGCCGCACTTAATCGTTCATTGACTAATTGTCTGGCAAAATAGATATCGGTACCATCCTCAAAAATAACCGTGACTTGGGATAAGCCATAACGCGAAACTGAGCGAGTATTCATTAAGTTAGGTAAACCTGCCATCGCAGTTTCAACAGGATAACTCACACGTTGTTCAACCTCTAACGGTGTATAACCTGCAGACTCGGTATTAATGACTACCTGAACATTAGTAATATCAGGCACCGCATCAATAGGTAACTTGGTAAAATTCCACACACCAAGCGCACTTATCATCACAATAGCAACGAGGATCAAAGTCGCTCGTTGTATGGAGGTTCGTATAATCGTTTCAAGCATGTCTAATCCTTAGTGGTCATGAACTGCGCCAGATTTTTCAATATCGGCTTTGATGATGTAACTGTTTTCAGAGACGTATTCGGAACCGACTTTTAAACCGCCCAAGACTTCAATCCATTCACCTGCGATACGTCCTAATTCCAGCATGCGTACTTCATATTCATTACCAATTTTTACAAACACCACGGTAAAATCTCTAAAACCCTGTAATCCTGTGCGCTTAACCGCTAACGGTACTTGAAATTCAGCCACCTCAATATCTGCACTGACAAAAGCACCTGAAACTAACTGGCCATTTTTATTGTTCAGTTCAGCACGGACAAGAACAGATTGATTAGGTTGAATTACGGTGTCAATTTGTTTAATAACCGCTGAGACTGGTTGTTCTAACCCTTTAATAGTCACTAAAACCGTGGCACCTAAAGCGATGCGATGACGATCTCTTGGAAAAACGGCAAGCTCTGCCATTAACACGGAATGATCAACAATCGAAAATAAAACTCGATCCTTAGTTTGCTCACCTGAATAAGCCTGTTGTTGACGAATGACTCCGTTAATAGGTGAAAAAATAGTATAAGATTTAAGGCTTTCATTACTCTCAACCGTGGCGAGTGCTTGGCCTTTTTTTACTTTTTGTCCAAACGAAACATGTACACGTTTGATTGCCCCTTGGAAGCGTGCGCTGATGTCTCGACTATTGTTAGGATGGGGAATTAACTTTCCATAGACTGCAACAGTTTCTTTTAGTAGCGCAGTACCCGCAATAGAGGTTCCAATCTCTAAAGCCTCGGCTACTTTTGGCTCAATAGCCGTGCGACCTTCAAAATTATCGTACTGCCATTGATGCGTTTGACCTTGATATTGAGCATTGACTGTTACCACAAACGAATGAGGTTCGTATATGCTCATATCACCCCGCAAGAAATCACTTTGTACGCGAAAGTTGATATTATCTTCAATCCCACCTAGTCGAGTTAATTTAATATTGAGCGTGACTTCAGAGGGTTTAACCGCTTGACCTTTATCGGTAATCCAAACTCTAAATTCAGGCGGTACACCCGTTTCAAAAATAGATAATTCAACAATAAAGCCATCATCCTTTAATAACCGACCTCTATGTGGACCTTTTTCAGGCTCTTCTGTGGCTTGTTGACTTTTTGAACCTTCAGCTAAAACAGTGAAACTACTAATGGTTAGCAACATGCAAATAAATAAAGCAATACTAGTTTTATGAAATAATTGTGTCATTAGCTTACTCATTTGAAGATGTGTTTAAATGTGCGCCTGTTAAGCGCTCAATTTCAATTTTATTTTGATGGGCAGACAAGCTGGCGTTTAATAAGGCTGACTGTGCATTAAGTAACTCATTCTGGACGCTTAGCCATTCAAGATAGCTATATCGTCCCACCTCATAAGCTTTATATGTGGCTTTTAATGCCTTCTCAAGACGAGGAATCACCTCCTCTTTAAGTAGTTCGCTAAGATGGATTCCGTGTTTTAATTGCTCATAAAAGACAAACAAAGACGTTTCTATTCTGATGCGTAATGCTTCGGCTTCTGATTGATTCCTAGAAAGGTTTGCTTGAACTTCGGCAATACGTCCTTGATTACGATTAGTGATACCTAATGGAATCGAAAATCCAGCAA
>CAZIWG010000116.1:0-3301 GCA_964542925.1 uncultured Granulosicoccaceae bacterium
TATCAACAATGCGTTCACCACCAAACAGGGTCGAAAGAATAACGCGAGCCGCTGGGTTATCGGTCACCTCGGCAATAATGGCACTATGGCGACCGTCAGGATGGGCACGCATAACCTCAATTACTTTATCGGCAGCATATGCAGGAATGATCGCGACGACCTTGCCTTCATTGGCCAGGTAAAGTGGGTCTAATCCTAAAATCTCACACATACCACGTACTTCATCACGGATAGGTAAGGCCGTTTCATTGAGCTTGATACAAACATTGCTGGCTACAGCAAATTCATTTAATACGGTTGCAATACCACCTCGCGTAGCATCACGCATGCAATGGATATCTGGGCATACTGATAGCATCGCAGTGATCAATGAATTTAAGGGCTGACAATCGGTTTTAATGGTATTTTGTAAAGCCATATCACCGCGAGCATCAACAATGGCTGCGCCATGATCTCCAATGTAACCGTTGATGACAACAACATCTCTAGCTTGAGCACGATCTGATCCAATATTAATACCTGCTGGAATAACTCCAATACCAGCCGTATTGATAAATAATTTGTCGGCGGCGCCACGCGGTACCACTTTGGTATCGCCGGTGACAATTTTGACACCGGCCAAGTCGGCAGTTTGTCGCATTGAGGTAGCGATAGTACGAAGGGCATCCACCGGCATACCTTCTTCAATAATCATCGCGCAGGTCAAATATAATGGCTTGGCACCACCGACGGCCAAATCGTTAACGGTGCCAGTCACTGCTAATTTACCGATATCACCACCGGGGAAAAACAGTGGATCGACAACGTAAGAGTCGGTGGTCATCGCCAGGCGATCACCCAAGGCAGTGAGTGTGTTTAAATCAAAACGTGCCTGATCTTCTAATTTGTTAAGCTCGGGATTATCGAAAGCACCTACAAATACATCGTCGATCAGATCACGCATGGCTCTACCACCACTACCGTGCGCCATGGTGATAGTCTTGGCATTACATTTGCCACTACGTTGGCGAATATTGATGGCGGCTTGATTACTCATGCGTTTACCGTCTCCCTTCTCTGTAATAACTCATCCAGATCACCAAAATTATAATAGGCAGCACAAGCACCTTCGGTAGAGACCATTAATGCACCCATCGGTGTTTCAGGACTACATTGCGTACCAAATACTTTGCATTCCCAAGGGCGAATCACGCCTTTTAATACTTCGCCGCATTGGCAGGATTTGGGATCGGCAATTTTCAGATTAGGTACGGTGAATTTGTGCTCGGCATCATAAGCCGCATAGGCTTCGCGCATTTTTACCCCTGAATGATCAATCGAGCCAAGACCACGCCATTCAAAAAATTCGCGCAATTCGAATACTTTTGACAGGGCATCCATCGCCGGTTCATTGCCATTTTCAGGGACTATACGGGCATACTGGTTTTCGACGTCGTGACGTTTTTCATTGAGCTGTTTCAGTAGCATCCAGATAGATTGCAGAATATCCAGTGGCTCAAAGCCAGTGACAACAATGGGTTTTTCATAGGTTTCAGCAACAAAATCAAACGGTCGTGCGCCCACCACCATACTGACATGACCGGGTGCCAGAAAGCCGTCAATTTTCATATCGGGTGAATCAAGTATGGCCTTAATGGTCGGCACTGTGGTGATGTGGTTACAGAACAGTGAGAAGTTTTTGATATTGTCCTGCTCGGCTTGTAATACCGTTAACGCGGTACTGGGCATAGTGGTTTCAAACCCTAAGGCAAAGAAAATAACTTCCTTGTCTGGATTTTTACGAGCTAGTTCCAGCGCATCTAGAGGTGAATAAACCATGCGTATATCAGCACCCTCTGCTTTGGCCTGTAATAAACTTTTCTTTGAGCCTGGCACGCGCATGGCATCACCAAAAGTGGTGAAAATTACATTAGGACGTTCGGCCAAGGTAATACAATCATCGACTCTGCCCATCGGCAACACACAGACCGGACAACCGGGCCCGTGAATCAGCTCAATAGATTTTGGCAACATTTGCTCAATACCGTAGCGAAAAATAGTGTGGGTGTGGCCGCCACAGAATTCCATTAATTGTAAGGGTCGCTGTTGGCTGATTTCCAGTTGCTCAGTGATGAATTTTATTTCATCAATTAGCATCTTAGCTTTTTCCGGATCTCTGAATTCATCGACGTATTTCATGACGGTACCTTTTGTTCTTTCTGGGTGCTTGCACCCAATTTACCGCGCTGGTCGGCGAGTAGTGTATGTACCAGATCCCAGAGTATATGATAACTGGCAACATGCACTTCCTGCACACGATGGATGGAATCGCTAGCAACAACTAGACAATGGTCGACTAGCCCGCTGGTCTTCATATCACCACCATTACCACCTACCAACCCGAATGTACTTATACCCATCTGTTTTGCTTTGGCGAAAGCTGCCAGTAAATTTTCTGAATTGCCACTGGTGGAAAAACCGAACAGTCCGTCAGTGTTCTGACCGTGTGCTTCCAGTTGTCGAACAAAGACATGCTTAATACCCACATCATTGGCCACGGCGCTAATCATGGCTGTATCCATCACCAGATTGATTGCCGGTAAAGCCGGGCGACCCGCCGTAACGGGGTGTTGGAACTCGACGGCAAAATGTGAAGCATCACAACTTGAACCGCCATTGCCCATGGTCAGCATGCGACCATTATTGATATAAACCTGAGCAATGGCTTTGGCCGCATCGACAAGTGCCTGTGCATTGTTGGCAAAGAAAGATTGCTTGACGGTCAGACTGTGCTGCGACTTTTGCTTGACTGATTCCAGCAACGTAGTATTTTCCTGCGCAGGTTCTTTTTTGTCCCCGTGCAAAAATGGATACAGTTGTTGCAATTGGTTCGCCGTGTCGCTCATATCACTGCATCGCTGATGTTTGCATGGCCATGATTTCAGCCTGTGCTTCACCCAGCTCTATTAAAAGATCAAGGGTCTTTTGCGCTTCGGCTTCATCAATACGACTCATGGCAAAACCAACGTGTACCAATACCCAATCACCGACGCAAGAATCGACGCTATGTTCTTCATTAACTATACAAGCAATATTAACCTGGCGTTTTACACCGGAAACATCGACCAGCGCGAGTTTTTTGCTTAGGTCTGTTATTTCTACAATCTGACCAGGTATACCTAGACACATAGCGAGTTCCTCATATTTTTTAGTGAATGTGCCGCACCAATAACCGCTTGCCCCAAGGCGATACCACCATCATTGCTTGGGACTTGTTTATGCGTTAGCACCGTAAAATTGTCTTGCTCAAGCCGAGTAACGA
>CAZIWG010000117.1:0-3276 GCA_964542925.1 uncultured Granulosicoccaceae bacterium
AAACAATCGTCAGAGCTTGTATAGCCGGCGGTGGCTCGATAGCTGCTCCATGGCCAGTCAACGACCTTGCGCACCATTCTGGCGCGAACAGGGTTTAACACAATGTATCTGGATAACTCCCGAAGATAACTTTCTTTCTCAACCAGGATAGATTTGTAGCGGCCTTGAAAAACATGCCCTGTACGCTGGTGTCGACGATTATAACGTTGGGTATAGCTGCCGTTGAGGTGCTTCATTCCTTTTGAAAGCGTTGGTTTTCTTGTTTCAATCAGTAGATGATAATGATTCGACATCAGGCAATATGCGTGGCATATCCAGTCGTGTTGCATGTTTGTTTTATATAACAGCTCAAGAAAACTATCGCGATCCGAATTGTCACGGTAAATATTCTCGCGTGCATTTCCACGTGAGGTGATGTGATAGAGCGCGCCTGCAAATTCTATTCGTAATGGTCTTGCCATCTTCCAGTCCTTTGGAGAAAAATTGCATCAAAGTTATAAACAATTTGTCATTATGTCAAACATGGTCTTATGATATGTTGTGGTGTGGGTGAAATGTAAGGCCTGACCCCGTGTGCCCCTGACCCCGTGTGCCCTCAACGTCGGCTTCAACGTCCCCTATTGCTATAATAATTCTGCAATTATTACGGAAATCGAAAAATATGTGTTCGCAAATAGCGAATTTGTATTGACAGGTAGCGAACAGGTATGTTTTAATATGTTTGTTGTTTGGATGAGATGAATTTCACCAGCTATGCATTGGGATAAGCATGTTTTATCCCGCGGGGGCTCGCCCCTACCGTAACCACCGGCACAACTGTTATCCGTGTATCGCGTTATAGCTTATTACGTTATTACCACGATATCGAATATCAATAGTACCAGATGTGGACCTCATGGATAGGAATCCATGGGTGAGATAGCACAGGGTTTATTGCCAATAACTCTCATTCTTCGCGTTCGGTGAGAAGGTCGATCAATACTGATAGATCTATAACGCGGAGGAATATTTAATGAAGCTTTTTATTAAAGCGGCAAACAACTATTGGCAGACACTTAGGAGGAAAAAGCTCCGACCATGCAGTAAAAGAGTCATTTGGTGGGTTGTTAAACTAGCGCTGTTATCTTTGCGCTTAGTTTGCAAACTGATTGATTCTTTGGACGGAGTGCATACCGATGACTAAGTGGTCCCTTGTGTAATTATATTGAAGGTATTGGTATGTTGAACGAAGCGTTAAAACAAATAAGAGTTTTTCATCAAATGAAGCAAGTTGACCTTGCTAAAGATTTGAGCATTTCTAAGTCGTACCTTTCAGAAATCGAATCAGGTCGTAAGTCCATTTCTATGGACATATTACAAAAATATGCTGAAATATTTTCAGTCCCAGTTTCTTCTTTAATGTTGTTTTCAGAAAATATGGATGCTGCTAAAGCATCTGATAAGTTGCGTTTAAAGTGTGCCAATAAAATAATAAAAATAATGGAATGGGTTGGCGTACGCAATGAAACCAACAGCGAAGCGTAGACGAAAGCCACGCATTAAATCTAAAAATAAATCTTATTCACCAAAAGATTCACCGTTATATAATCTAACTACTAAAAAGCGACTGGAAAAGTTGCTAGGTAAGCCAGTTAATGAATTAAAGGATTTATTATCTGAAAACAATTACCGTGTATTCTTCATTGAAAAAAATGGTAAGCAGAGAGAAATCCAAGCACCTACGTATGAGCTAGATGTTGTTCATACGCGTATCGCTAGCATGTTAGTTAGAATAGCTGTACCAGATTACTTACACTCTGGCATAAAAGGGCGATCTAATATAACTAATGCGAAAGTGCATATAGGTGATCACTCTGTTTTAACAATGGATATACAAAAGTTTTACCCATCTGTAACAAAAAAATCGATATATCATTATTTTCACAATACAATGAATGCAGCACCAGAAGTTGCGGGGCTGTTAGCCGAACTTTGTTCATATGATGACCATATACCTACGGGAAGTAGGTTGAGTATGCCGCTTTCGTTTTGGGCAAACTATGCAATGTATTCGAGCATACACTCATATTGCTTGCGAAAGGAAGGAGTGATGTCAGTCTTTGTGGATGATCTGACTTTTTCTGGAAAAAATGTTAATAAATTATTCAGTAATAGTGTTGCAAAGATTGTGCAAGATGCAGGGCTTATTGTTCATCCAGGTAAAACACAATTATATGGTCATGATAAACCGAAGTTAATCACAGGTGTTATTGTTGATGGTGATGGAATGAGTGTCAGGAATAAGCACCACAAAGCTATCTACACATTGTTTTCTGATATTCCTGAATGTACGGATGATGTCCAACTTGAAAAAATGCAAAAGGAACTCGTCGGAAGATTAAATGCTGCTGGTCAAATAGATTCTGCATTTAAACAGCGAGCCTCACAGGTAAGTCGAGTCGGATTGAAAAGTATAAAAAACTAATTCAATATTTTAATAGAAGTAAGAGTCGCCCTCCAATTAATCATTCCAATAAAAGTTTGCCCTAGCCAGTTATCCCCGTTGATTATCAGCATAAATAACAATGAAAGTTTACGACTCGGTAAGAGTCATTTTATAACAGGAGTTGCTAATTATTAGTGTTTTCAAACGGGAGTGGCCCGGAAGTGCTCGACCTTCCGACTTATCTTATAGTCAATGGGCTCGGTGCGAAAAATCACGTAAGAGGACGAATTTAAAGGAAATAAATGGTGGGCCTGGAAGGACTCGAACCTTCGACCTGCCGATTATGAGTCGGATGCTCTAACCAACTGAGCTACAGGCCCTATATTTAGGGTGTTCTATTATGCGTGTCTGCCTGTGCTTTATTCAAGCGTTGAGTTGGCGGCAGATGTAGGGCGGGCATTGTCCGCCGAGGTGTTGCTTTTCGTTTGTGTGATGGCGGGCAGTGCCCGCCCTACGAAGTGGCGTATTTTAGCGATGTTTAAGATTGCTGTCAGCAGGTTTTTTTGTACCAGCTTGGCTGGCTTACTCTTCGCCGTCACCCAGAAAACTACGCAGGTTTTCGGCGCGGCTTGGGTGGCGCAGTTTGCGTAGTGCTTTTGCTTCAATCTGGCGGATGCGTTCGCGTGTTACGTCAAACTGTTTGCCAACTTCTTCCAGCGTGTGGTCGGTGTTCATGTCGATACCAAAACGCATGCACAGTACTTTGGCTTCGCGTGCGGTCAGTGTGGTGAGAATATCGCGGGTTGATTCGCGCAGTGATTCACCGGTGGCTGATTCCATTGGTGCGATGA
>CAZIWG010000118.1:0-3213 GCA_964542925.1 uncultured Granulosicoccaceae bacterium
CGGTTTTTCGATGCGTGAGACGGTAGCGCGTTTAGAGGATTGTGGTAAGCAAGCCGAGCAACTGGCGGCTATTTTGTTAACCCATGAGCATACGGATCATATTCGTGGTGCGGGTGCTATGTCACGAAAATTTGGTATCCCGATTTGGTCCACACGGGGAACGGCGCAAGCCGAGGCGCTGGGCGAAGTTAGCCGACAGTATTTTATTAACGCCGAGGAAGAATTTAATATTGGTGAAGTTGTGGTTCAGGCTTACCCAGTGCCACATGATGCAAGAGAACCGTGTCAATATGTATTTAGTAACGGTAAGCAAAAATTAGGTTTGTTAACCGATGTGGGACGAGGTACGCCACATATAGTAGAACGTTTATCTCTGTGTGATGCGCTGTTACTTGAATGTAATCATGACAGTGAAATGTTAGCCGAGGGTGAATACCCTGTTTCGTTAAAGCAGCGCGTGGCCGGTGATTTAGGACACTTAAGCAATCTGCAAGCAGCCGAAATTTTGGCTCAACTGGATACGAGTAATTTAAAATACATTGCAGCGATGCATATAAGTGAAAAGAATAATCAGGTTGAGTTAGCCAGAGAAGCATTAAGTGAAGTACTTGATTGCGAACACAACTGGATTAATATTGCCGACCAGCAGCATGGTCTGGCGTGGCATAAAATATAATTTTCTTAAACTTTAAAGAGTGGATTTAAAAATGACTTCTGTAATTAAAAAAGAACAACGTTTTGTTGGTAAAGCTAAAACGGTTTATGCAACCAATGAAGGCGATAAACTTATTTTACATTTTCGTAATGACACATCTGCATTTGACGGTGAAAAAATTGAGCAGCTTGACCGTAAGGGTATGGTGAATAATTATTTCAATGCCTTTATTATGCAGCAACTTGAAAAAGCGGGTATTGCCACTCATTTTGAAGAGCTGATTTCAGATGAAGAATCTGTGGTTAAAAATTTGGAGATGTTACCGATTGAATGTGTTGTGCGTAATATTGCAACCGGCAGTCTGGTTAAACGTTTAGGCGTTGAAGATGGCATGAATTTGGTTCCACCGACATTCGAATTTTTCCTGAAAGACGATGCTCGGCATGATCCCATGATTAATGATTCACACATCATTGCTTTTAACTGGGCAACACAAGATGAAATTGAGCAAATGAAAACACTCACCTATCAGGTGAATGATGTACTCAAAAAATTGTTTGCAGATGCGGGTATGTTATTAGTGGACTATAAACTTGAATATGGACGCTATAAGGGCAAGCTTATTTTAGGCGATGAATTCAGCCCCGATGGCTGTCGTTTATGGGACGTTGAAACCCGTGAGAAGCTCGATAAAGATCGCTTCCGTCAGGGGCTTGGTGGTGTTGTCGAAGCCTATGAGCAGGTTGCTCATCGCTTAGGTGTTAAGCTGCCGGACTAAGCTGTTTTTCAATAAAAACAGATGCTTACAAGTATCATTAGAGCCCGCTAACTGCTTCAGTTTAGCGGGTTTTTTCTTAAAGAATTCTATATAACTGCCGATATATATATGTAACGAATGGTTTTTAGTCCAAATCTATTATTGTGGGTCAGTATTATGAGTAGTCTACTTTCGAATTTTATATCCAACAGTCTATCGTATTTTCGCATTAGTCATAAATTGTGGGTGGCCACGATATTCATGTTAATTATTTTAGGCGTTGTGTCGGGTACGGCGGTAATGAACTTCTCTGTTATTAAAGAAGAAGTTTCTCACATGACAAATGAAAGTTTGCCAATGATGTTAAAAGTAACCGAATTTGAATCGGCGATTGATGCTTCAAGTGTTGCATTAGGATTTTATTTATTAAGCCGTCATCCTAAAGATCTACAGGCTTATGACAAAGCTTTGAAAAAGGTAACAACGTTATTCAATGACGTAAAAGCGATGCCGCATATTGAAAATGAGCCTGAAACACAAGAACTCATTGCGCGTATTAATTTACGAGTGCAAAAATTTTCTTCGTACCGAAACAAAATGGTCGGACTTGCTCAGGATTTTAATTTGAACCAACCGGGTTTTATTGTTGCTAGAGACAAAATGGGTAAACAAGCGACGACTATTTTGGGTAGTTTGACTCAAATGATTGACACTGAAGAACCGGATGGCACGGCTGAACGGAGCCAAGTATTATTGGAAGTGGCAAACCTACGCCAAACCTGGATGAATTTATTAATAGCCAATCGTGCCTTTATGGCCATGCGAAGTGAAGGCGATATATCGAACCTTAAATTATATGCACAAGGTTTTCAGGATGCCGTTGCTAAATTTGAAGCGAAGGTGGGCTCTTTGCTTAATTTTGAACAAGAGGTGGCGCTAGAAGAGATTAATGGGGTTTTACCAACGTATATGGCAGGTCTGAAAGAATTAATCGTTGTGCATAGTAGTGATAAATGGCGAACCGACTCGTATTTAATGCGTACAGAAATTAGCCCGTTAGTTCGCTCGATTAAAGATGATATTCAGGCGTTGGTGGGATCGCATCGCAAGACAGTAGAAAATGGAAGTCGCGAGATATTAGATAACGTGGTAGCGGCAAACAGTGTTGTTTTGAGTATGCTTGTAGTGGGTTTTTTAATCGGGATTCTTGGAGCATGGTTAGTGGGTCGTATGATAGTAATACCCATTAATGAAACCGTTGATGCCATGCATGAAATTGCAGCAGGAGAAGGGGATTTGACCAAACGCCTTGAAGTTAAAGGCAAAGATGAAGTGGCAGATTTAGCAATAGGCTTCAATGCGATTATTGACTTAATTCACACAACAATACGCAGTGTGACGGATGCATCATCACAGCTTGCCACTGCGGCTGAGCAATTATCGGCAACATCGTCGACCGCAAACCAGAATGTGTCAAAAGAAAAGGAACAGCTTGAGCTCGTGGCAACGGCAATGAATGAAATGGCCAGTACCGCACAGGAAGTAGCGAATAATGCTGACAATGCGGCAACCGGAACACAACAAGCCGACCAGCAAGCGGATGAAGGTCGTAATATTGTTTCTCAAACAATGAGTGCGATTAATAATTTAGCAACGGAAGTAGAAAGTGCATCGTCAACGATTAAGCAACTGGAAGCGGATACAACGCAAATTGGTACGGTGGTGGAAGTCATTCAGGGGATTGCCGAACAAACTAATTTATTAGCATTGAATGCGGCGATTGAGGCCGCACGTGCCGGTG
>CAZIWG010000119.1:0-3181 GCA_964542925.1 uncultured Granulosicoccaceae bacterium
CAGCTGGGTTGATAACAAGGGTGAGTCTGCTTCTAAGGAAGCGAAAATTCGCTAACCTTAGGCAATACTCGGAGGAGATAGAAACAATGATGAAAAAAATCATTATAGCAATGACTGCAATCGGCCTTATCGCCGGTGCACAAATGACTGCTCAAGCAAGTCCTTCGTCGGATTTGAAGAAATTCCGCAGTTACTGGAAAAACAAGCTACCTGCTGGCAAAACGATGGATGATTACGCCGACGGTATCTACATTTACAACCAAGATATGTATGACTCTTGGCAAGCAATTGAAGAGTTCCCTCCATACGAACTCGACATCACTGCTGGCGAAAAGGAATACAACAAATCGTTCAAAAACGGCAAAACTTACGCTAGCTGTTTCAAGAATGGTGGTATTGGTATCGCTCAAAACTACCCATACTGGGACAAGAAAGCACAAAAAGTGAAAACTTTTGAAGCTGAATTGAACCAATGTCGTAAGAAAAATGGCGAAAAACCATTGAAGTGGAAAAAGGGTAAGTTAGCTCAACTATCTGCTTACTTAAAAGACACTTCACGCGGCAAGAAAATCAATGTTGTTGTTCCTAACGACAAGGGTGCTATCGCGGCATACGAAGATGGCAAGCAATTCTACTTTGCTCGCCGTGGTCAATTGAACTTCTCTTGTGCGCATTGTCACTTTGATGCTGCAGGTAAGTACATTCGTGCCAACATCTTAAGTGCTGGTATCGGTCAAGCGACTAACTTCCCTGTATACCGCTCTAAATGGGGTGGTCTTGGTACTATGCACCGTCGTTACGGTGGTTGTAACAAGCAGGTTCGTGCTAAACCATTCAAAGCACAAGGTAAGGAATACACAAATCTTGAGTACTTCCATACCTTCATGTCTAATGGCTACAAGCTAAACGCGCCTAGTAACCGCCAGTAAGCTCCCATCCATTTGGATACGAAAAAAGCCCAGCTTCTTAGCTGGGCTTTTTTTTGCTGCGAATCATTGGAAATGGTTGCAGTATGCATAATGAAGCTCGTAGAGATTCTTTGCTCGCCTCGAACCATCGGAGATGGTTGAGGTACTTACAATGAAGCCCTGTTTACAGGGATTCTGTAAGTTGTGAATCTCCAACCCACAGAAACAACGCAAGTAGCAAAAAATTAAACTCAACACGAATAAAATCTGAAATTATCCCAACCCATCAAAAATCGTTGCAATATGCAGCTACAAACAATTTTCTCATTACCAATACTCTGTACAAAATTGAGTCTTTTTTTAAAAAAATAATTCACTATCTCACCGATAAATCACCACCCAACAATAACTTAAAGTAAGATCCCCTAAATATCACAATTTTATCAGTTTTTTTACCTTTCCCAGCCCTTTAGCATTGAGCAAACCCATATAAATAAGCTAGTATTAGATGCAATAATATTTGCGTGGTTGTACCTCGCATTCAAACACAAGCTGCTAAATTAATAAGCGGTATAATAGCGACTTGAGCATTATCCGACGGAGGATTAACACCTAATGAATATTTCTCGCCGAGAATTTCTGCAAATGATGGCTGCTGCCAGTGCTGCAGGTATGAGTCTTACTGGTTGTGAACCAGGTACTGACAAACAAAAATTACCCACAGGCCCTAAGGCATCTGCACAGCCTAGTAATATTTACGAAATGCCTAAGTTCGGTAATGTGTCCTTTTTACACTACACCGATTGTCACGCTCAATTAGAGCCTGTTTACTTCCGTGAACCAAACATCAACATCGGCGTTGCCAGTATGTACGGCAACCCTCCTCACTTGGTGGGTGCTGAACTGTTAAAGCATTACGATATCAAAGCCGGCACTGAGCTCGCTCACGCCTACACTTACATCGACTTTGCAGAAGCAGCGCAAAAATTCGGTAAAGTCGGTGGTTTCGCTCACATGGCAACACTAGTTAAAAACATGCGCGCACAACGCCCTGGTTCATTGCTGTTAGACGGTGGTGATACGTGGCAGGGTTCATGGACAGCACTACGTACTAACGCACAAGACATGGTCGATGCACAAAAGTTACTCGGCGTTGATGTCATGACAGGTCACTGGGAATACACTTACGGTGCCGAACGTGTTAAAGAAATTATCGAAAAAGACTTCGCTGGTAGCATCGACTTCGTTGCTCAAAACGTCGTTGATAACGAATTTGAAGAAGCCGTTTTTAACCCTTATGTGATGAAAGAACAAAATGGCATTCCTGTTGCCGTCATTGGTCAGTCTTTCCCATACACGCCTATCGCCAACCCTCGTTTCATGGTGCCAGACTGGAGTTTCGGTATTCGTGACGACAGAATGCAAGAAATGGTTGATCAAGCACGTGATGAAGGTGCACAAGTTGTTGTGGTGGTTTCTCACAATGGTATGGACGTGGATCTTAAAATGGCCAGCCGCGTTACGGGTATTGATGCCATCATGGGCGGTCATACTCACGATGGCGTGCCACAACCGGTTGAAGTTAGCAACGCCGGCGGCAAAACGCTGGTTATTAACTCCGGTTCAAATACCAAGTTCTTATCCGTACTCGACTTTGATGTCAAAAATGGCAAGGTCGTCGATTACAAATACAAACTATTGCCTATCTTCGCTAACATGCTGGAAGCTGATCCTGTCATGCAAGCCTACATCGACAAAGTGCGTGCGCCATTCCTTGATGAACTGAATGAAGAACTCGCTGTTTCTGAAGACGTTCTCTATCGTCGTGGTAACTTCAACGGTACCTTCGATCAACTTATCTGTGATGCAATGATTCAAGAAACCGATACAGAAATCGCATTTTCCCCGGGCTTCCGTTGGGGTGTCAGTGTTCTTCCAGGCCAACCAATTACCTTTGAGCAAGTCGCCACACAAACGGCAATGACTTACCCACAAGTCACCGTCAATGAACTCTCAGGTGAAACACTCAAAGCTATTCTTGAAGACGTCGCTGACAATATCTTCAACGAAGATCCTTACTACCAACAAGGTGGTGACATGGTACGCGTTGGTGGTCTTAAATATGCGATTGACCCACTCGAAAAGATTGGTAAACGTATCACTGACATGGAACTCAATGGCAAACCTATTGAAGCGGCCAAGAAATACAAAGTCTCTGGTTGGGCCAGCGTTCAAAAACAACCTAACGACCGACCTGTTTGGGGCGTTGTTGC
>CAZIWG010000120.1:0-3175 GCA_964542925.1 uncultured Granulosicoccaceae bacterium
CCTTACTTGATAAAAACACTGCCGCTGCAGCGCCTCAACCAACAGAATCTTCGCCTCAAATATCTGAACCCACCACGCCTAAGGTGGAATGGTCACAAGAACCAACATTAGTTGAAATGCGCCGTGAGCTAGAAAGTCTACGTGGCATGATGGAAGACCGTTTGACAGGCTTAGCTTGGGGAGAACAAGCACGTCGCCATCCTGCACGGACTCAATTAACACGTGAGCTGATGTCATTAGGCTTATCGCATAGCCTTTGCCAACAATTGGCAAACGAACAGCCTGAACAAAAAGAATTTTCAATGATGTGGCGTGCAACGATGGGACGCCTCGCACATAAACTTCCTGTAAGTGAAACAGATTTTCTTGATGATGGTGGGATGATTGCCTTACTTGGACCAACCGGTGTCGGTAAGACAACCACTATCGCTAAATTAGCCGCACGTTTTGCTTTACGTCATGGTAAACAAAATGTCGCTCTGGTGACGACGGATAGTTACCGTATTGGCGCACATGAACAGTTGCGTATTTATGGTCGTATTCTTGATGTACCTGTCTTTGTTGCCAATGACAGCAAAGAATTGAATTCAGTATTAAATAGTTTACAAGATAAACGTTTAGTATTAATTGATACGGCGGGTATGAGCCAACGAGACATTCGTTTATCGGAACAGTTTTCAGTCATTAGTCACGGTTCTCCATTAGTTCGTAGCTTCCTCGTGTTATCGGCGACCACTCAAATGACGGCATTGGATGAGGCCGTAAAAGTATTTAGTGCAGCAGAACCTGAAGCATGCATTATTACTAAAACAGATGAAGCAACAAGTCTCGGTCCAGTTTTATCCGTTATTAGTAAGTATCAACTTCCAATGGCTTATGTCACTGATGGACAGCGTGTCCCTGAAGATATCCGTTTGGCAAGAAGGGGTAATTTAGTCAAACAAGCAGAGCAATTAAAACGTCATCAAGATGAAGAGATAATGGCGGCTGATAATTTCTTGCACGATAACCAAGGGTATTAATGCATGTACATGGCTGAAGCGAGAATAGATCAGGCTGAAGGGATGCGACGTATGAGCAATCCGAAGCCTGTGCGTGTTATTACTGTTGCTAGTGGTAAGGGCGGTGTTGGTAAAACCAATGTGTCTGCAAATCTTGCGATGTCATTAACCAATATGGGTAAAAACGTATTGTTAATGGATGCGGATCTTGGTCTCGGTAACGTAGATGTCATGTTAGGCGTACACCCTGTGCATAATCTCTCACACGTAATAAGCGGTGAAAGAACACTGGAAGAAGTGATTGTAGAAGGTCCGGCGGGTATTAAGATCATTCCCGCATCATCGGGTATTAAAAGCATGGCGGAATTAACACCAGAAGAACATGTGGGCTTGGTGCGTGCATTCAGTGAAATTGGCAATCAGATTGATGTGTTACTGATTGATACCGCCGCAGGTATTTCTGACAGTGTCATTACCTTTAGCCGTGCTGCGCAAGAAATGCTAATGGTTGTCTGTGATGAACCGGCATCGATTACAGATGCTTATGCATTGATGAAAGTACTCAATAAAGAACATGGCATACAGCGTTTTAGAATCTTAGTGAACATGGTTCATAGCGTACAGCAAGGTAGAGAGTTATTCGGCAAGTTACTTAAAGTGACGGATAAATTTCTAGATGTCACCTTAGATTTTATTGGAACAGTTCCTTTTGATGATTACTTGCGTAAAGCGGTGCAAAGACAACGTGCAGTTTGTGACGTGTACCCTCGGAGTCGTTCATCTCTAGCATTTAAGAAACTGGCACAGGCAGTTGATAAATGGCCAGTCGTATCACAAGCAAGCGGTCACTTAGAATTTTTTATTGAAAGATTAGTTTATAACGAACCTGAACAATGGTTAGCGGAGAATGTGTCATGAATGGATTGGCAATGTATACAGAAAACCAGGGTGTTTCACATGATGAAATGATTATTGAACATGCCCCTTTGGTAAAACGGATTGTTTATCACATGATGACAAGACTCCCTCCAAGTGTCCCTGTTGATGATCTTATTCAGGCGGGCATGATCGGTTTAATTGAAGCCGCACGAAACTATGATCCAACACAGGGTGCAAGTTTCGATACCTATGCAGGGATAAGAATTCGTGGTGCTATTGTTGATGAAATTCGTAAGAATGATTGGGCACCACGTTCAGTCTATAAAAAGTCCAGAACGATATCTGAAGCAGTTCGTAAGATTGAAAATGACAAAGGTCGTGATGCACGAGATTACGAAATTGCCAATGAGCTGAATATTAGTATCGATGAATACCATCGCTTGTTGCAAGATGCGAGTGGCTACCGTGTCACCAGTTTTAATGAGGTCAGCAGTCAAGATGAGGCCATTATTGATACATTAGTGGGTAATTGTGACTCTCCGTTTGAAGGTGTACAACATGATAATTTCAGAAAGACATTGGCTGAATGTATATCTGATTTACCAGAGCGAGAACGACTCGTTATGGCACTTTACTACGATGAAGAGCTTAATTTACGTGAAATTGGTGAGGTTTTAGGTGTCACTGAATCACGTGTTAGCCAAATTCATAGTCAGGCTATTATCCGCTTACGCGCACGTATGTCAGATTGGATCACAGAAAGCTAAACTATTTTTATCTTCTGCCGACAGCTTAATTGAATATGGAACTATTAGATTTAGGAGTTGGTTTTGAATAAAGATATGAAAATTCTGATTGTGGACGATTTCTCGACAATGCGTAGAATAATCAAAAACTTACTGAGAGATCTCGGTTTTAGTAATACTCAAGAGGCGGATGATGGTCAGACTGCCTTACCGATGTTGCAATCCGGGAATTTTGATTTTTTAGTAACGGATTGGAATATGCCCGGTATGACAGGGATTGATCTACTTAAGGCCGTTCGTGCTGATGAAAAACTATCCACATTACCTGTTCTATTGGTGACAGCAGAGCAAAAACGCGAGCAAATTGTCGAAGCAGCACAAGCAGGCGTTAATGGCTATATCGTGAAGCCATTTACGGCAGAAGTGTTGAAGGAAAAAATCGGCAAAATATTTGAGCGTGTTGGTGCAGCCTAATCAATAGGGAGAAGGATAGTGAACGATATTAGCGTTATGGATGAAGAATACCTTGAGAAAGCTCGCCAAATTATC
>CAZIWG010000121.1:0-3167 GCA_964542925.1 uncultured Granulosicoccaceae bacterium
AATGGAAACAAACAAACAAGACTCCTCAAAGACCCATTTTGGCTTTGAACAAGTCGATACCGCTGAAAAACAAGAGCGGGTCGCGGGTGTTTTCCATTCTGTCGCCAAACAATACGATGTCATGAATGACCTCATGTCTTTCGGAGTACATCGACTTTGGAAACGTTTTGCTATAGAAGTCAGTGCTTTACGTCCTGGACAACACACATTGGATATTGCAGGTGGCACGGGTGACTTAACCGCCTTAATGGCCGATCGGGTTGGCCCTACCGGCAGCGTCGTCATCAGCGACATCAATGGCAGCATGTTAAGTGTCGGTCGTGAAAACCTCACCGATCGCGGCTACGTTGGCAATATTGAGTATGTTCAAGCCAATGCTGAATCATTACCCTTCCCGGATAATAGCTTTGATTGTATTACCATCGGCTTTGGTCTGCGTAATGTGACCGACAAAGATAAAGCGCTCCGAGCCATGTACCGTGTTTTGAAACCGGGTGGAAAATTACTGGTACTGGAATTCTCTAAGCCTGTCATACCCGGCTTAAGTAAAATCTACGATCTGTATTCATTTAAATTATTACCACTGATGGGCAAGCTGGTTGCCAATGACAGCGACAGCTATCGCTACCTTGCTGAATCAATTCGCATGCATCCTGATCAAAACACCTTAAAAGGCATGATGGTTGATGCCGGTTTTGAACGTTGTGAATATTATAATCTCACCGGTGGCGTTGTAGCGCTGCATAAAGGTTACAAGCTCTAATGCATGTCCCTGTTCCCCTTATTATTGCACTCGATAAAGCCGTAAATACCTATCTGCAACTCGGTGATAATGTCGATGCTAAGCTAGCAGTACTCGGAGACAAACTCGTGGCCATTGAACTACGAGGCGTAAATATGAATCTGTATTTTCTTCGTGATAATAATCGGCTCAGTGTTCGCAGTTTTGCAGATGAAACACCGGATGCCATTATTAGCGCAACACCTCTTGCACTGGCACAAATGGCTGTGCAAAAAAATGCCGACAAAGCCTTGTTTGCAGGCCAAATGAAAATCAGCGGTGATCTTGATGCCGCACAAGCACTGCAAGATATTCTTTCCGGTGCAGACATTGACTGGGAAGAACACTTATCGGGAATAGTCGGTGATGTAGTCGCACATCAAGTGGGACGCGGTGTACGTAGTCTGTTAAATTGGGCAAGCAATAGCCAGTCATCATTACAAGCTGATTTATCAGAATATCTTTTACACGAAGCAAAATTATTACCAGACCGTCAAGATCTGAATAACTTCCTTGATGAAGTGGATACACTCCGTTCTGATATTGAACGATTCTCTGTACGTTTGTCACGTTACGAACAAACCACCAAAGCCTAAGCGAGACACTGTGCCAGGACCTCAGCAAATTCTACGCCTTATTTATATAAACTTTGTCCTCACTCGACATGGTTTGGATGAATTTATTTTTGCTACGCACTTATTCAGGCCGCTTCGCTATCTCAACCTGTTATTACCATGGAATTGGTTACGGCGTGTTAAAGCACCGCGTGGTGAACGCATTCGTCTGGCACTTGAAGACCTGGGTCCTATCTTTGTTAAATTTGGACAAATCCTATCTACTCGTCGTGATTTACTGCCCGATGACATCGCAGACGAACTGGCGAAACTACAAGACAATGTACCGCCATTTCCAAACAAACAAGCACGACAAATTATTGAACTTGCCTACGGCGATAAAATTGAAAACATCTTCAGTCAGTTTAGCGAACACCCCCTTGCCTCAGCCTCTATTGCACAAGTTCATGCTGCCACACTACCCAGTGGTGACGATGTAATTATTAAAGTATTACGACCTAATGTAGAAAAAATCATTCGTCGTGACTTAATTATTCTTCATTATATGGCAAGACTGGCTGAGAGATTCTGGGCAGATGGTAAGCGTTTACGTCCTGTAGAAGTTGTTAATGATTACAAACACACCATCCTTGATGAACTCGACCTGATGCGTGAAGCCGCCAATGCTTCGCAACTAAAACGCAACTTCCACGACTCCAACGATCTTTATGTGCCTGAAATTTACTGGCCGTTGACACGAAAAAATGTCATGGTCATGGAGCGCATTCATGGCCACCCTGTCAGTGACATTAGCAGCCTTAAAAAACAAGGTGTCGATTTAAAAAAATTATCTGAACGCGGCGTAGAAATATTTTTCACTCAAGTATTCAAACACAATTTTTTTCACGCCGACATGCACCCCGGCAATGTGTTTGTTTCTGATAGTGGTCAATACATTGCCATCGACTTTGGCATCATGGGCACACTTAGCCCAGATGACCAACGTTACCTCGCTGAAAATTTCTTAGCCTTCTTTAATCGAGATTATCACCGTGTTGCTGAACTGCATGTTGAATCAGGTTGGGTACCAAAAACTACCCGTATTGAAGAATTTGAATCTGCCATCCGCAGTGTTTGTGAGCCTATTTTTGAGCGTCCACTAAAAGAAATTTCATTTGGTAATTTATTACTGCGTCTGTTCCAAACCGCACGACGTTTTGATATGCCGATTCAACCGCAATTAGTCCTGCTACAAAAAACCTTATTAAACATTGAAGGCCTTGGTCGTCAACTCTACCCTGACCTGGATCTTTGGCAAACCGCTAAACCTTTCTTAGAACGCTGGATGAACGAACATCTGGGTGTGCGTGGGCTGTTAAAATCACTTAAAAAGAATGCACCACTGATGGCTGAAAAACTACCTGAATTACCACTACTTCTACATGAAGTGCTTGATAAAGCACAACATGGCAAGCTTGAAATTAAGTGGAAATCTGACGAACTCGAAAAACTTCGCCACGACATGCGCCGTAATAGCCGACGCAACTTTGCCACGATTACCGGTGCCGCATTATTGATTTCTGCCTCGATATTTTTAACTTATGGCGATCATACGCCAAACATTATTTACAATTACCCATTACTGGGTTGGGTGTTAGGTGGTCTAGGAATCTTCGCAATACTTGCCGCATGGCCGTCTGATAAATCTTAAAAAAACTACCCCCATTGTGATAATTCTGGATATGCTTTTTCTTCTTTCTTGCCATGATGACACCTCTTCTTAGATCGTAATCTAATTACAGAGTGTGTCTACTTTTCGTGGGGAGCTTGGA
>CAZIWG010000122.1:0-3166 GCA_964542925.1 uncultured Granulosicoccaceae bacterium
CCTACATTGGCACAGCAATTGCTCCTATTCATTGCAAGGAATGAACTCACACCCTTTAAGCGGACTGTGAATTTTCAGACCGCTTTATAGTAGTACACACATACACAAATGGAGAACAATATTATGAAATCTATCCAAAAGGGTTTTACACTCATCGAATTGATGATCGTTGTGGCGATTATTGGTATTTTGGCTGCTGTGGCAATTCCAGCATACCAAGACTATGTTATTCGAGCTAAAGTAGCTGAGGGCTTAAGCTTGGCATCTGCTGCTAAAGCAGCCGTAACTGAAACCAATGCCTCAACTGGTACGATGCCAACAACAAATGCTCTTGCAGGTCTTTCAGCTGCTAACACTATTGCTGGTAATGCCGTGACCTCAGTTGCTGTTGGTGCCCTTGGTGCTATCACTATTACGTACAACAATACATTAGGTGGTAACCCAACTATGAACGCTGCCACTATTGTATTAACTCCAACTGTTGCTCAAGGCTCGGTAACATGGGCTTGTGCTGTTGGTAGTGCAACTCTCTACAAATATGTGCCTGCTAACTGCCGTTTCTAAAAGATCGACAGCAGCTTAGTTTAATAAAGAGACCGCTGATGCGGTCTCTTTTTTTATGCCCAAGATGCATATGCGTACACTAAGAAGTCCTTGCTTCCTAACAACCTTTACTCGTCATTCTCATTTCTTTATAAGTAACTCTCAAAAAAACATTATTATCATTAAATAACAATGGCTTATAAAAATAACCTAATTAATATAATGCTAATATGTCATAAGTTCTTGGATAAAATCGATTTATACACTAATATTTAATGATCTAGGCAATAAAAATGCATAATGTTTCACAGTAATCTAACTCAAAACTGACTATATTAGTTAAATGGCAACAAGTAACCCACAAATCAACATCAGCGGCTTGGCACGCCGACTGGTTAATGATGGCAGTCTTTCCGAGACCGATGCTGCACTTGCCCATGATCAAGCCCTTAAAAACAAAATTCCTTTTGTTACTCATCTAGTACAAAAAAAATTACTCGACTCACTCACTATCGCTAATGCTGCTTCACAAGAATTTGGTGTACCTCTATTTGATATTAGCACTATGGATATGGAGGTGGCCGATACCAAATTGGTTGATGAAAAACTGGTGCGCCAACATCATGCACTACCCTTGTTTAAACGCGGCAACCGTCTTTATGTTGCCGTATCCGATCCAACTAATCTGCAAGGACTGGATGAAATTAAATTCCATGTCGGCGCGAACACTGAAGCCATTCTCGTTGAAGAAAATAAACTCACCGAAACCATTGAACGTGCCATGGATGCACAAGACACAGCATTATCAGACTTAGACGATAGTGATCTTGATGATTTAGAAATCACCGGTGGCGATGAAGCGCCTACTGATGATGGTGGCGATGCGGATATTGATGACACCCCCGTGGTGCGTTTTGTTAATAAAGTACTATTAGATGCAATTAACAAAGGTGCCTCTGATATTCACTTTGAACCTTACGAAAAATCGTATCGGGTTCGACTACGCATGGATGGTGTACTCACCGAAGTGGCTTCACCACCGGTTAATTTAGGCAGCCGTCTCGCTGCTCGCTTGAAGGTTATGTCGCGACTTGATATTTCGGAGCGTCGCGTCCCACAAGATGGTCGGATGAAGATGACCTTATCGAAGAATCGCTCTATCGATTTTCGTGTCAATACCTGCCCCACTTTATTTGGTGAAAAGATCGTGATGCGTATTCTTGATTCAAGTAGTGCGAAACTCGGTATTGAAGCCCTCGGTTACGAAGATGAACAACGCGAACTCTATGAAGAAAACCTAGTAAAACCTTATGGCATGATTTTGGTTACGGGGCCAACCGGTAGTGGTAAAACCGTTTCACTTTATACCGGACTTAATATTCTCAATACTGAAGATAGAAACATTTCAACGGCTGAAGACCCCGTTGAAATTAACTTAACCGGTATTAATCAAGTCAATGTTAATAATAAAGTCGGGTTTACGTTTGCCAGTGCTCTGCGTGCGTTCTTACGACAAGATCCTGACATCATCATGGTCGGTGAAATACGTGATCTAGAGACTGCCGAAATTGCAATTAAAGCGGCTCAAACCGGTCACTTGGTTTTATCAACCTTGCATACCAACGATGCACCACAGACATTAACGCGTTTGGCCAACATGGGCGTACCCGCTTACAACATTGCCTCATCTGTGTCGTTAATTATTGCGCAACGACTCGCACGACGACTTTGTTCTCAATGTAAGAAAATTCAAGATATTCCCAGTGAAACGTTACTTGAAGAAGGCTTTAGTGAAGAAGAAATTACCAATAGCTTGAAAATTTATGGCCCCGTCGGATGTGATCAGTGCACTAACGGTTACAAAGGTCGAGTGGGTATTTATCAGGTCATGGCGATATCCGAGGACATGGGGCGCATCATTATGGAAGGCGGCAATGCCATGCAACTTGCCGACCAAGCCGACAAAGAAGGCATTGATGACCTCCGTAAATCTGGCCTTAAAAAAATAAAAGCTGGTGTTACCAGCCTTGAAGAAATTAACCGCGTGACGAAGGATTAAAACGATGGCCGCAAATACAGCAAACGATGTTTTCATCTGGGAAGGCTCAGATAGAAAAGGCACCAAAGTTAAAGGTGAATCAAATGGAAAAAGTATCTCTTTAATCAAAGCCGAACTTCGCCGTCAGGGCATTAAACCTATTAAAGTACGTAAAAAGCCTAAACCTCTTTTTGGTGGTGCTACAGGTAGAAGAATTACTCCTGCAGATATTTCGGTATTTTCACGTCAACTTTCTACAATGATGTCGGCGGGCGTACCATTAGTACAATCTTTTGAAATCGCGGGTCGTGGAAATGATAATCCACGTATGCAGGAACTATTGCTTACCATCAAATCGGATATCGAAAGTGGTTCAACCATGGCTGAATCACTGGCTAAGCATCCTATTTATTTCGACGAACTGTTTTGTAGCCTTGTACAAGCCGGTGAACACGCTGGTATTCTTGAGGATTTACTGGATAAAATCGCCACCTACAAAGAAAAAGTTGAAACCATTAAAGGGAAAATCAAGAAAGCCTTATTTTATCCAATCGCAATTATTGTTGTATCATTCATTATTACTGC
>CAZIWG010000123.1:0-3152 GCA_964542925.1 uncultured Granulosicoccaceae bacterium
TAATTTCACCACCCATTAATTCAACTAGCTGTTTACAAATAGCGAGTCCTAAACCGGTGCCACCGTATTCGCGTGTGGTCGAACTGTCCGATTGAGTAAAACGTTCAAATATAGATTGTTGTTGTTTCTTGTCTAGACCAATTCCTGTATCCGTAACTCGAAAGCGTAACTGAGTTTGATTGTCTTGTTCGTATTCAACTTCATAAAAAACAGCGACCTCACCTTGTGGGGTGAATTTAATCGCATTGCCAACTAGATTGGTCAGCACTTGACTGATACGCCCCGGATCCCCTTTATACCATCGGTTTAATATTGGATTAGCAGGACAAATAAGTTCCAAACCTTTCTCGTCGGCTTTGAAACCAATGGTTGCTGCAAAATCAGCTAACACCGTATCCAGTTCAAAGTCGAGCAACTCCAATTCCAGTTTGCCCGCTTCAACCTTAGAAAAATCGAGAACATCATTAATAATAGCAAGTAACGATTCGGCGCTACGTTTAATCGTCATGGCCTGCCCATGTTGTTCATTGTTAAGTTGTGTGTCTAATAACAGATTAGTCATACCAATAACCCCATTCATGGGGGTACGAATTTCATGACTCATGTTCGCTAAAAAGTCTCCCTTAGCCTGACTAGCCGCTTCTGCCTGTAACAGTGCAACTTCCAGCTCTTCGGTGCGCAAGTCTACTTTCCGTTCCAAGCTTCCGGCTAAAGCCTTTAATTCCTGCTGTGAGTTAGTCAAGTGGTTCAACATGGTTTGAAATGATTTGGCTAACAGCCCCAACTCGTCGGTGCGTTCAGTGGCAGGGATACTGACATCATCCCCTTTTGCTATTCTGTCTGCTGCAGTAGTAAGCTGCTTAATCGGTCTTGTTAGGCGCTGCGCCAGCCATGCCATCATAATACTAATTAGCACCACAACAAAAATAACACCGACAGCCAAACGCTGCCCAAATCCAAGCGATAACTCATCGATAACATTATGCGATACCAGAGCCGCAACTAGAATATTCTGTGATTTATCTAACGGGTTGTAACGTAAGTGGGTATGAATAAGGCTGGCTGATCGTTCTGGAAGATCAAGAAATTCAAATTTTTCCCGAACATCGAGTAACTGCTGAAACTGCTGAAAGTCTTTTTTCATTCCAGCTTCACCACCCATGGCCAAGGTAAAACGCCGATCCCGATCAGGGTGAAATAAATAATCACCTTCATTATTCGCCAACATAAAAGTAACATCAGCGGGAGCTGAATCAAAAGGTTTAGCCAGTGCCTCAAAATTAGCATTAATAACCACCACGCCAAATATAACACCACCCGATGTAAAAATGGGAGCCGCAACACGCATCACCGGTTGCAAGGGTAATACAACCGTGCCATGTTCTTTATTCAGTTCTACTTTTGAAAGGAACTGTTGGTTGGATTTTAAACGAATCGTTTCACGTAGATAATTACGCGAGCCTTTTGCCTGAAGTTTTTTATCATTAACAATAATTATCTTGCCATTCCGACGCTCCACCCGCACTAGTTCCAAACCATCATCAGCAATACCAATATAACGAATTTGAAGATAGTCTGCGCGTTGTTGTAAAAGAATTTTAAAATCAAGTGCTACCCGCTGCTTCCAAAGCTCTAGTGTCATATTACGTTCATCATCATAACCACCACCGGCAAAAGCACGGTAATAACCAATAATAGGGTCAGAGCTGGATATACCCTGCACATCTAAACGCATCCGATCAATATTGCCATGAAAGCGATTAGTCAAACGTAATAGTTCACCGGCCATACGCTCCACACTCTGTTCACGCAACAAAGTACTCGCATCTTTATAACTGTAAACTGAGATACCCAGAATACCAATACCTGCAATCACAAAGGCAAATAAAGCAAATCGAGCCGGTAAAGAAAGTTTCATTGCAACACATCCTTCTGATGCAAAATAATTTTTAAGCTTGCTGCAATGCCATCCAGAACTTGCAAAACATCGGCCGGTGTTTTATTTTTTTGCTTGGGCACAGGTTCGAGAACCACTTCAAGACCAATAAAAACTTTGAGTTCAGTTAATTCAGTTTCAACCAACCGTACCTGCTTAAATACATCCGTAGGTGTTACCACTTCACTGGAATGCAATGCGATACGGTGTAAACTAAAAATTCCCGCCCGGCGTTTTGCCTTGTATATGAGGTCAAGCACTTCAGCGGCTTTTAGTAACACCTCACGAGGTTGGGTTTGTGGCTTTAGTTTAATCGAAGCCCATAGCGCTGCGGGAAGATTATTGCCTAGTCTTTTCCCAATCAGTTGAATATCTTGCTTAATAGTAAGAACTTCCCGATACACGTCATCAGGAGTGGAACCTTCAGAACCAAGAATGACATCCAGCAAATACAAAATCTGTTGCATATTCTGATAAACATCACTGGGGTGTTTATCTATATATTCATCTACCTGATTTGACATCACCCCCCATAACTCTGTTTCCATTTCTTCCTGCCGAAAAATTAATTCCAGTTCTTTATCCATACGCAAAGTGAGATCATAAACTTCCAAAGGAGTAATTGTTCGCAGCCGATAACGCGGCACCGCCATTTCACCCAATCCTTGACGTTGACGTAGAACACTCACTTTTTCAAGAATCTCCAATGTCTTTCCATAAACATGACGAGGTTGCATACCGATAATTTTAATAGCCTTGCGCGGTATAATTTGAATGCCCCGCATGCGGCGATATTGTTTTAACTTTTTAATGATATGCTCAGTTATAGAAAAAACATGACTGGGAGTTTTAAGTAGTGCTAAGCGATCGTATTGCTGCAATGGTTTATTTAGAGCAAACGTTGGCAGCAATGCTGCCGCCCAACGGGTATTTTGAATAACATCATCCGGTGTTTTACCTTCCTGTGGTTCGGGTTCAGGGAATTCACGTTCCAGTCCAAGGCGAAATTGAATACTTTGCAACTCAGCAATAGCCACGCCCATTTCATCGAACACATCGCTGGGGGTAATGACTCGCCGAGGCAAGGCTCGCGTTTTAAGCGGTGCCATCCATAAATTTTTCTCCGCCTCGCGAATCTTTTCTAATAGTTCGTAAACAGAGCCCAAGGCATGATTGGGGAAATTACCTTGGGTCAAAGCAGGTATAGGCACATCTT
>CAZIWG010000124.1:0-3086 GCA_964542925.1 uncultured Granulosicoccaceae bacterium
AAAAAGGATGATATTGGCGTTGGAAGATACATTGAATTAAGAAGCAGCGGCCCTGAGAGAATGGCTGGAATAGCTATCACTGTCGACGATGAGCATCAAGGCATGGGAGTTGGGACACTGCTATTTCAACATCTTGTAGAGCTGGCACGTAACCAAGGAATTTCAAGATTGGTAGCGGATGTATTAGTGAATAATAAAAGCATGATAAAAATAATTAAGCACAGAGACTTTAAGCTTGAAACGACAACAAGTTATGGTGTCACACATATTGAGTTCAATATTTAAAAAAATATACATTAATGGAATACGATGCGAATAGCTCTTTGAGAAGCAGGGATACCGTTCTAACGACTAAGTAGTAGATCAACGTGAGGTCACATTCTAAAATAAATCTCTGATAATGAACTTTATATTCTGTCACTTAGGTTGCATCATCCACTCTTAATTAGCATTAGAATGCTCCAATAAGCAGAGTTTAGATAAATTAAGGATCTGAAGTGAGTAAGAAAAACCATAAACCAGACGTACCGCAGCCTGCACATGCGGAATATCGCAAAGAACCTCTTCCCTGGCAATCACCGAAGTCATCGAATGAAGATCCTGAGTGCCCGAGTAAATTACAGGCTATTCTTAATAGTCCATCATATGCTCCAGCGATAGAGGATGTGGA
This sequence comes from uncultured Granulosicoccaceae bacterium, assembly GCA_964542925.1. Lineage (GTDB taxonomy): Bacteria > Pseudomonadota > Gammaproteobacteria > AKS1 > AKS1 > Sulfuriflexus. The sequence continues at coordinate 671 of CAZIWG010000124.1, forward strand.
CTTTCTTGATGGCGATGATGCTCGTGGTGTGCGTCTGCAACTTGACTATTTAAAACCGGATAGATTACTTAAACAACATGGTATAAAACATACTGTTGTTGTGTTTGGTAGTACTCGGATTGTCGAGCCAGCTGTTGCAAGCAAAAAAGTTGAAACTATTCGTGAAGCGTTACTGACAGAGCCTGGCAATAAAGAATTACAAAGGCGCCTTATGGTTGCTGAACGTATTCTGCATAAAAGCCATTACTACAATGTTGCACGTCAGTTTTCACAACTGGTGGCAAAGTCAGGTGATGGCCCAGTAGATTCTCGATTGGTGGTTATGACAGGTGGTGGCCCAGGAATGATGGAGGCAGCAAATCGTGGTGCTAGTGATATGGGTGGCAAGACAGTTGGACTCAATATCACACTACCTCATGAGCAATATCCAAACCCGTATGTTAGCCCTGAACTTTGTTTTCAGTTCCATTATTTCTCATTGCGAAAAATGCATTTTATATTGCGTGCTCGCGCTCTGGTAGCATTTCCTGGAGGTTATGGAACCTTTGATGAATTATTTGAAACCTTAACGCTTATCCAAACCCGTAAAATCAAACCTATACCTATAGTGCTTGTTTGTGAATCCTACTGGCGAAATGCATTCAATATAGACTTTCTGGTTGATGAAGGCGTGATTGATATCGAGGATCGTGATTTGTTCTGGTTTGCAGAAACTGCTGACGACATCTGGTCTGGTTTACAGGACTGGTATATACGTAATGGTGAAAAATTAATACCAACCGATTAAGTTTTAATAAAACATTATAAGTTACATTGGAAAACCTTATGAAAATTTCATTTCACGGTGCTGACCAAGGTGTCACTGGCTCTTGCCACTTAGTCGAGTGTGCGGGTAAGCGTATTCTAATTGATTGTGGTATGTATCAGGGGGGGCGAGAACTGGCTGCTGAAAATGCTGAACCTTTTGGCTTCGACCCTGCGTCTATTGATTTTCTTTTATTAACACATGCGCATCTCGATCACTGTGGGCGTATACCTTTATTAACAAAGCGTGGTTTTAAAGGTGAAGTCATTACTACCGCAGCAACAGTGGAATTAGCGCGATTAGTAATGCTGGATTCTGCTGGATTGCAAGAAGAAGAAGCACGATATCAATTACGAAAAATTTTGCGCCAGGACCATCACCATAAAACGAAAAGCAAAAAGGAAAAAGGTGACCATAAAAATGTTAACAACAATACGGACATAGAGCCACTTTACAATACGGTGGATGCGTTAAACAGTTTAGATTCATTTGGTCGTAAAGCAGAATATGACAAAGCCATTGAATTAGCACCGGGTATTCGTGCTACATTTATTGATGCTGGGCATATTCTCGGTTCTGCCAGTATCTTTCTAGAGCTTGAAGAAATGGAACATAAGCATCGATTATTATTCTCTGGTGATCTTGGTTACAGTAATCGCGCGATACTTCGAGATCCAAGCGCTCCCCCTGATGTGGATACGGTGGTAATGGAAACTACTTACGGTGATCGTTTACATAAACAGTTACAACCTTCTATCGATGAGCTTTACGATATTATTAATGAAACTATTGGGCGTGGCGGTAATGTTATTATTCCTACTTTTGCACTGGAACGCGCGCAAGAAATTCTATTTTATCTGCGTGAAGGCGTAAACAGTAATAAACTAAAACACTTCACTAATGTGTTTCTAGATTCACCAATGGCAATTTCTGCTACGCAGATATTTGAACGTCATCCTGAATGTTACAATCAAGCGACACTTCAGGCATCTACTGGTGGTAAAGATCCTTTTGCTTTGCCTGGCCTTCATTTCACTCGCGAAACTGCGGCATCAATTGCCATCAGCCAGATTGAGAGCGGTGCGGTGATAATGGCAGGTTCCGGAATGTGTACTGGTGGTCGTGTACGGCACCATCTCAAACATAACTTGTGGAACAAAAAGAGCAGTATTGTTTTTGTTGGTTTCGCTGCAAGAGGTACCTTAGCTCGACGTATCGTCGATGGTGCTGAGCGAGTTCGCATCTTTAGTGAAGATATACCAGTGCGTGCCAGCATTCATACTATTGGCGGTTTTTCAGCACATGCCGACCAAGCGGAATTACTGGCATGGCATAAACAAACAGGTAACCCGAAAACAACATATCTTGTGCATGGCGAAGAAAGCAGTATGCATAGCTTTGCCGAAAAGCTAAAAGATACGCATGTTGAAATGCCGATGTTGGGTCAGGAGTATACCCTGTAGTATTAAAGTTATTAATAAAACATCAAGTTAACAGAATTGCTAAAACAGTGGTCATCAAAATATTGGAGAAATAGTCTGGTGGGCTGCAAACAGAATAAAGGCTTCGTAAATGGCTGGTTGAGCTAATTCTTAAATTATCCAATTTTAA
>CAZIWG010000125.1:0-3043 GCA_964542925.1 uncultured Granulosicoccaceae bacterium
ATGATGGGTTTGCCTAATGTGTGTTTTCTAAACCACTGCATGTCAGCAGGTAACTTCCATGGCAAGCGATTATTAATACCAATCGCTCGGTCTTGCGCCATTGCGGCAATTAAGGAAATTTTCATTAGTTAAGCATTGTGGCAATTCGACGACGATATTGACTCACCAGCGGATTACTACTGCCGAGCATTTCAAATAAATTGAGTAATCCTTTACGCCCTGCATCATCATTATAACGGCGGTCGCGTTTCATGATTTCAAATAGTTGCTCCAATGCGGGTTCAAACTTTGTTTGACTAATAAGCAGTGCACTTAACTTTTCACGCGCCTCAAGATTATTTTCATCTTCATCAACCAATACTTGTAATGCATCAAGTTCAGCATTCGCCGTTGGATCTACCTCTTCTAACTGTGATTGAATGGCAATAATTTCTGGATCTTGCAACGCTTCTGGCGATAGCCGCCCAATAATAATAGCCGCTTCTTCCTTGCGTTCATTATCTAACAACACCTTCATCGCCATAACTTGAATTCGAATATTGTCTGGGTCTGATTCAGCCGCCTGCTTCATTAACGAAATAGCGGCATCGTTGTTACCTTTTTCATATTCAGCGACAGCTTCCGCCATGAGTTTATCTGACTCTCGTATTAAATACGGTTCCAGCATTTTTCTTATATGTGCTTCGCTCTGTCCGCCCGTAAATTCATCAACCACTTCGCCGTTTACAATTAACTTAACCGTTGGCAAACTTTTCACTGCATTTTGTTGCGTTAGATTTTGTTGTTGATCGGCATTAATTTTAGCGAGAATAAATTGCCCTGCCAAATCTTCTGCCAGTTTATGTAAAATAGGAATTAAAGCCTTACAAGGCTCACACCAGTCAGCCCAGAAATCAACCAATACTGGTAATTTATGTGAATTTTCAACAACGGCTTGTTGAAAGTTACTTTCATCAACATCAAAGATGTACGCTTGTGGGGATTCACTCATGACCAGTCTCTAAATAGCAATCGGTGCGCGAATAAGCCCATCACACTCGTAGTTATGCACTTCAAAATCGTCATAACTGAAATCAAAAATTGAGGTCACATCGGGGTTTAATGTCATTGTCGGTAAGGGGTGTGGGGTTCGCGCAAGCTGTGTGTCAACTTGTTCAAGGTGGTTACTATATAAATGTGCATCACCAAGAGTATGAATAAAATCACCCACTTCCAGCCCCGTTACCTGTGCGATCATCATCGTTAGTAAAGCATAACTGGCAATATTGAACGGGACACCAAGAAAAATATCGGCACTGCGTTGATAGAGTTGGCAGGATAACTTGCCATCAGCCACATAAAACTGAAAAAAAGCATGGCAGGGTGCGAGCGCCATTTTGCCATTTTTGACATTGTCCTGTGGGCTAATCGTTTCATCAGGTAAATCAGCCACATTCCATGCGGATACAATTAAACGACGGCTATTGGGCGTCGCTTTAATTTGTTCAATTAAGTCGCTGATCTGATCGCGAGATTGACCATTGGCTAACGGCCATGAACGCCATTGCACACCATAAACAGGACCGAGATCACCGTCTAAAGCCCACTCATCCCAAATGGTCACGCCATTGTCTTGTAGGTATTTGGTTTTCGTTTCGCCTTTTAAAAACCACAGCAATTCATGAATAATCGATTTAAAATGTAGTTTTTTGGTCGTTACCGCAGGAAAACCCTCGGCAAGATTAAAACGCATTTGATAACCAAACACAGACAACGTCCCCGTACCCGTTCGATCACCCTTTTGAAAACCGTTTTCTTTTACGTGACGCATTAAATCAAGATATTGTTGCATGGCAGACTCTTTATGCTTTTCTATAGGCTAATTTAATCAAGACAATACCGGCTATCACCATCGGTAAACTAAGTATTTGTCCCATCGTGACCCAATCAAAAGCAAGGTAGCCAAGCTGTCTATCGGGTTCGCGAACAAATTCAATGGTGAAGCGGAAAATACCATAAAACAATAAAAACATACCGGATGTGGCCATCGCTGGGCGCGGCTTGCTGCTGTAAATCCACAGAATCAAAAATAAAACTAAGCCTTCAAGAAAAGACTCATACAGCATTGAAGGATGTCTCGCCGCAGGCCCCCCCGTTGGAAAAACCATTGCCCACGGTACATCGGATGTCTTGCCCCAGAGTTCACCATTAATGAAATTTCCGATGCGTCCAAAACCCAAACCGAGTGGGGTCAGCGGGGCTAAAAAATCAGCCACTTCAAAATATTTTTTCTTATACTTGCGCGCAAACGCCCACACCGCGACGATAATACCAATTAAAGCACCATGAAATGACATGCCACCTTTCCAGACTTCCCAAAAATGGCTTCCCTGCCCTTCGGGTAAAAATGGGTTATAAAACAGCATGTAACCAAGCCGCCCACCAATAATAAGCCCCAGTGCAATATAAAATATCAGGTCAGACACCTGATCTTCATTCCAACCGGAATCTTTTTGATTGGCACGGCGCATACCTAAAAGCCAAGCCATCGCGAAACCCGCGACATAGGTAATGCCATACCAATGGACTTTCAGGGAGCCAAGCGTAAACGCAACGGGATCGATATCGTGAAATGCTAACATAGGCGCTTATCTTATCACGTCTTTTTCAGCTATGCTTGAGACATGCTTAAGCATTTACTCATCACCTTGCTCATGCTGGCAACACTCAGCTTACCCATGCAACTCAACGCTGAGATGTATAAATGGACAGATGAGCTAGGCAGAATTCATTTCACCGATTCGCCTCCAAAAGGTGCAAAAACCAAACAAATCGATGTAAGGCCGTTTAACACCTATACTTCACCCTCTCAAGATTCTATTAACAAAACATTATCTCGCCCAACGGGTATCTCCAAACCAAATACAAAAGTTATCGTTTACTCCACAACTTGGTGCGGTGTTTGCAAGAAAGCCAAACGCTGGCTACATAAAAACAAAATAGCCTTTCGAGAATATGATGTTGAAAAATCAGCACGTGGGCAACGCGACTATAAGAAAATGAG
>CAZIWG010000126.1:0-2901 GCA_964542925.1 uncultured Granulosicoccaceae bacterium
AACGGGCTCGTTTTTAATAATGATTTATCCGGTTCATGCGGCATACTATTCACATCATGATGACAAGATTGCCAGCAGCCTGATCGCTCAGCAAATTCAACCTTGGGATCATCTTCACTATCGGTTGCCAGCATAATTGCAAATTTAATTTGATTATCAGGATCCATCTTGCCACCGGAAACAAACGGGGCAGGCGCATGCTTATCGTCTTTCCACTGAAAGCGCATGTAGAGATTATTGGCATCATGTGCTGCCTGCACTTTCATAATGATACTACCACGCTTGCCAGGGATCGGTGTTGGTTCAAGTATTTCACCAGACACAATTTTTTCACCAATATCAACTTCTTCGTCTTCATGACAATCAAAACAGCGATCACCCGTCATGATGGCACGTTTACCACCGTGGTCGCTGCCTTTTAGTACCCATTCCATCGAAGACTGACCAGGGAAAAACAGAGGAATATCCACAGCTTCAATACTACCCCAGTTAATATTCGAGGCAGGTGATGAACCCGTTGGTTTAGCCACAGGCGTAGAGGCTTCAGCAGGTTGAGTTTCTACCACCTTTTCAGGTTTGGTTGCAGCTGTATCTTTTTTCTTAACAAGTTTATAGCCATTATCAATAAAGGCCTGCCACTGTGGAGCGATCTCACGTTTATTCTCTGCAAGCGGCTTATTCAATTCATCCAGCTCGGCCTCATCAAGTTGGTCATGCACCTTGGTATGGGCAATACCTTTATGACAATCGATGCAAGTATTTCCATCAATCATTGCTTTTGCATGCTGTTTACGTGAACGTTTTTTCTGGCTTTCCGGTGCCATCGAATCAAAGTTATGACAGTTTCTACATTCACGCGAATCCGTATCTTTCATTGCATGCCATACATTTTTTGCCATTTTCAATCGCTTGGCATCAAATTTTTCGGGGGTATCTATCGAACCAAGAACCTTATGGAAAATTTCATTCGTCGCTTGAACCTTACGTATAACCTTGTGTATCCATGGACGTGGTACATGGCAATCGGAACAGGTAGCGCGCACACCGCTACGATTATTATAGTGAATGGTTTTTTTGTATTCCTGATAAACATTTTCTTCCATTTCATGACAGGAAATACAAAATTTAAGTGTATTGGTGACTTCCATTGAGGTGTTAAAACCGCCCCAGAAAATGACACCAACAACCATAAAAAACAACGATGCGCCAAGCGTTGTCCCAAACATGACTTTACGAGACATTAAACCAAACTTTTTTGACGAAATAGACATGATTCACATCCAGTTTTGTATAGTTAATATTACACAAGAAACCTTTTGATAAAGTTGCTTGTGTAATATATGCCAGGTTAGCCAGAAGAAGAGTGGACATACTGACTGTATGCCCACTCAATTTCATTTAAGCTGTAACTTTTGTGTTCCTTAAGTTACGTGGTTAACACGGTTATACACATTGAACTTGCCCGTTGGCGCGTACAACCCTTTAATACGTCCAACTTCTTTCAGTGTTTTAGCATCAAAGATGATGATTTCACCATTAGGCTTCAGGCTATCTGAACGATTCCATACTGATGCCCAAACTTCCGTGCCGTCTTTGTTGAACTCGAAATGAACGGCTGCGTAGCCTTTCTTCGTAGTCAGCTGAATAGTTTTGACAATCTTGCGGGTCTTCTTGTCAAGGACTTTAACTGACTGCTGGATTGCAGGTTCAGGGTGTTTAGTTTGATCTATCCAGACATAGTCACTCTTGGGATGGGTACGTAAAAATACGCCAGCACCATCGGTGTCAACGGTGTAACAGATCTTCCAGGCATTTTTCTTGCGACCTTTAGGATCGTTACCCCAAACAGTGACTTTGCCCACACCAAGATGCGTGGTACCACTAACCGGCCCACACTTAGCGTCGTTCCAGTTAGCACCGGGACCGGGGTGAGGTAACTTGTCAGTATCAATCATTGCTTCGAGTTTACGGGTTTTAGTATCAATGATAACCATCTTGTTAGAAGCGTTCGCCGCAATCTGGAAGTAACGCCCGGTAGGATCATAGAATCCATCATGTAGATATTTAGCAGAATCAATTTTGGTGATCTGGAGGTTAGCAAGATCACTGTAGTCGACTTGCCACATCTGGCCCAGCTCTTTCATGGAAACTAACCAGCTAGGTGTATACGGTGTGGCATAAACTGCTGCAACACGAGACTCATTAACATATTCACCATCAACATTAACGCCACGTGCAGAAACCACTTTTAACGGGTTCATGGTTTTCGCATCCAGAATGACGAAATGAGGCGGCCAGTAACCACCACCAATAACGTACTTGCCATCACCGGATACGGCAACGTCACGCGCATCATAAGCAACCTGTACCTGTGCCACTTTCATTTTATCCGGCATGGCCCACAGATCAATCTTGGTCATCATGCCGTCACGCCCCATGATGTACCAGAAGCGACCCGCATCTTTGGCCTTTAGAGTTTTATGGTTCTCAACCGTTTTTAGTACATGTACCGCATAACCGGTAGGGATATGCGCTACCACTTCTTTTTTGTCTCCATCAATGATAGCGATCTTACCGACATCGCGTTCAATAGCGATAAAGAAGTTCTGCCAGTTACGACCATGCATTGGTTTGCTAGGGTAGTCTTTAGGTTGTACAAAAACCTTATGACGTTTTTTCATTAAAGCCAGAGACATTTCGGGTGGAACAGGCGGTTCCATCTGAATATAACGTGCCAGTAAGTTAATTTGTTTCTTGTTAAAAATATCATCAAAATTATTCATACCACCTTCAGTACCGATAGTGATAATTTTTGTTAGACGCTTCGTACCCAGCTTGAGTGTGCCTTTCTGCTTTTTAGCTTTGTTGGGTTTTGGCAGAAGGGCTTTACCGGTTGCACCC
>CAZIWG010000127.1:0-2899 GCA_964542925.1 uncultured Granulosicoccaceae bacterium
CACCGCAACAGCAACAGCACCAGTGGCCATAGAGCCCTTGAGGAATGTTCTGCGTTGCATAGTATTCACCTTATTATATATTTGTGATTGACGTTAAAGCGTGTAGAGCCAGTCAATAACGTTCTGGATATCTTTCTTAGAGATGATTTCGTGTTTTCCGTACGGAGGCATCATGGTATCCGGATTATTTGACTGTGGATCATTTAGCTGTTTTTCCAGCATCGCTCTTTTAGGGAAACGGGCTTTCATAGCGACCAGTGGTGGTCCAATGTTGCCTGGTAGTTTTGCGCCCTGATAAGCATGACATGCAAAACAGTTACCCTTTTTACGACTTTCAGCAACTTTTTTACCTGCTGCTGCGTCTGCGCTTGCCACCGTTGGTGCAAGTGTAAAGCTTCCTAGTAGCACTGCAATAGCACTAGCGGTCACTATTGTCTTTGCGGTTTTCCGCATCGCTCTCCTCCTCAAGTTACATACTTAATTATGGTGTTTTATTTGTAGAAATCTGACTTCCTAAACCACTGCCGAATTTTATCTCAGCGCCCTAACTTACGTTAATTGTTATGTGGCGGTTTGTTATCAATACTTATTAATTAGTATTTGGTCGTCGTGACTCTACGGTCAACGTAGTCCATAGCATACCTAAGTGCGCGCGGATGGCAAGGTCTAATTATATAAAACCTATTTAAGTATTTACTAAGATACTGTTGTAGTCATGGATGAGTTTTTATCGGGTTTAAAAATGGCTTTCCGTTAGCAGGAATTGTTTAAGCTGATCTCGCCGTGCTTGAATCTTTTCCTGTAGATAATAATTATCAGAAGGAAGGCGTAGCGCTGTGTCAAGTTGTCTGATCGCAACACTGGTTTGACCATTCAAATAATGATATTCAGCTAACGATTGATAGGCTTCAAGTTTATAACCTGCCTCACCTTCTGCAAAGGAGAGAAGTTTGTAAAATTCAGCATCACCTTCACTATAGGCTTTGTGCTTGTGTAGTAAAATCCTTGCTTGCTTTGCGTTGCCTATTTGCAATAACGCTTTGGCATAATAGTGCGTTGTTGGGTGGTCGTGCGGATAGTTTTTCAAGGTGTTTTTGTAAAGCGTTAAAGCTGCATTTATTTTTCCAGATTGAAATAAAATATTTGCTTTCGCATTGATAAAGCTGATTTGTTGAGGAAGTTTTTTGATTAAAGGGGCTAATTTTTCGAGAGCCTGTTGGTACTGACCTGCACTAGCAAGCGTTAAACTATAAACATATTCTATCGCTGTTCTATTAAGATATTGTTCCGTTTTTAAAATAGTTTTGTAACGCTTAATAGCTTCTTTGGGTGTTTTACTACGAGATTGCAGTTTTTCCCTTGTTAGATGGTATTCGAGGTTGTCGGCAACCTGACGATAGGGATAATTGAGTGCACGATTTCGTGCATTAGAAATACGTGTTGTTGAAACGGGATGCGTACTGAGAAATTCAGGTGGGCGGCTATAGTAACGAGATGATTGTTGCAGTTTTTCAAAAAAACTTGCCATAGCATTAGGATCTAAACCAGAGCTGGCGAGTGTTTGTATACCAACGGTGTCCGCTTCATTTTCATTACTGCGGGTAAAATTCAGTTGTGCTTGTATGGCGGCAGCTTGTGAAGCCGCCAGTGTCGCTTGCCCCATTTCACTGTTTTGACTGCCAATGATGATGGCGGCAACCAGCCCTGCTAACGCAGGTAAATTCATTTTCCCTTGCGCTTCAATGGCACGTGCAAGGTGGCGTTGTGTGACATGGGCAATTTCGTGACTAAGCACCGAGGCTAATTCGCTCTCTGATTCTGTTGTTGTAATAAGACCACTATTAATGCCGATGTAGCCACCGGGGGCGGCAAAGGCGTTAACCCTCGGGTCATCGATAACAAAGAAAGTAAATGATTGTGACGGATTATCGCTATTCTCAGCGAGCCTGTTACCTAGTGAGCGAATATATTCATTTATTTCAGGATCATCGATTAATTTGAAATCGAGACGGATCCGCCTGAGAAATTCTATGCCAATGCGGCGTTCTTGGTCGGGAGATAAGAACGCACCTGCACTATCACCAATATCGGGTAGTTGAATGGTATCAGCGTTCGCCATTGGCGCGTTAAGCCAAAATATGAGGCCGATTACATAGAGTGTGTGTCGTATATGCATGAATTGGCGATGTTATCCTATTTCTGAGCAATATGACCATGATAAAGGCCAGGTGTTCAATGTTATGCCCTAGTTTAACTTAGGTTTTACAGTTCGGCTTGCCATTGTTGTCAACTTATCATATAAGAGTACTCTTGAATTCTAATATCTTCACAGGCAGCCAGAACAACTTCGTTTTTATGCCTGTGAGGCAAACCTTAACCATTTATCTTAAAGGAGATAACCATGGCTGATTTTGACCAAGAACTAGATGCATCAGGCCTGAACTGCCCACTGCCTATTTTACGCGCTAAGAAAACCCTCGCAGGAATGGATACAGGCCAAGTGCTACGTATTGTTGCAACTGATCCCGGTTCAGTAAAAGACTTTGAAGCATTTTCAAAGCAAACAGGTAACGAATTGATGGATTCTGGTGAAGAAGGCGGCAAGTTCGTTTTCCGTATCAAGAAAGGTTAATTATCCATCGAGCGTTAGGTTGTCTACGGTGACAAGGAAGACCTAATCCTTAATTTAAACATGATCTTTCAATGATTTTGAAAGGAGATTGAAAATGTCAGAAAAGAAACTCGCTATTATTGCGACAAAAGGCACCTTGGATTGGGCCTACCCACCGTTTATTCTTGCATCAACTGCCGCCGCATTAGGTTATGAGGTAGAAATTTTCTTTACCTTTTATGGTTTGCAAATGTGTAAGAAAGACTTGAACTTACAGGTTAGCCCATT
>CAZIWG010000128.1:0-2800 GCA_964542925.1 uncultured Granulosicoccaceae bacterium
GCGTTAGGTGAGTAAATAATCACCGAATTATAAACTCTAGAATGAAAGGAGAAGCAAAATGAAATCACTACTAATTGCTGTAGCATTGACATTCATGGTGACTAATAATGTCTATGCAGGGTTCGATTGGGGGAATAATGATGGACAGTGTTCTGGCTCTGGTCAGTTCTCTCAATCACTTCAAAAAGATGCGATAGTTTATATTGGAGAAATCCCAAATGGAAAAAAGGGGGTATTCATCCAGTTGCTTTCACAAAGAGATTTGGATGTGCAGCTATATGATAAAGTAACTGGCGATGAAATAGTGGCTTGGCCAAATGGAATATTGAACGGTCCTTATAAGTCAAACACCAGTTATGGCTCAATGAATATCGAGTGGTCTGGTTATAAAGGTGATTGCCCTGATTTTAGTTATGGCACGGAAGATTATAGTATTTGCAAGAATAACACTAGCCCTGGAAATGAGTACATTAAGATAAACGAAACTAAACGTGACTTAGTTATGAAAGCCTATGCGTTTCGTTCAGGAAGTGCGTCTGTTCAGTATAGCTGGACAGGAACTACTGGTTGTACAGAGGGATCATCGGCCAAAGGAGAAGGTACATTTCAGCAATACATTGTGGATTACAATGGAGATTATGAGAAAACGGCTACCGTTGGAGATATCCCCGCTGGCTTAAAGGATATTTATATAGGACTCAAGAGTAAGGAGGATGTTGATATACGTTTATATGATGAAGATGGGACTTTGATTATTCACTGGCCTAACGGTAAATTATCTGGCTCAGGTAAACAATCAATAAATTACAAAGGCGTAAAGATCGAATATAGCGGTTATGGCGGTGATTGTCCAACCTACAACTGGAACTTGCATAATTCCAGCCAGTGCAGTTTCGGGCATGAATATATAAAAATCAGAGGGACAACACAAAACAAATTCATCATGAAAGCATTTGGCTATCAAGCTGGCACAGCATCGGTAGATTATTCTTGGGGAAAATACACGATTTTTACAGGAATTTCTGGAGGGGCAGTTGGTACACTGATTGATAATAGCGATCCTATAGAAAGTTGGAAAGATTCTGTTGAAATAAAGAGTTTTCTCAGCAAAAAAGCAGGATTAGATTGTAGTGACTGTATGCCAAATAATGATTCAAGCTTAACGAAGATTGCAAACAATAACGTTGCCGGTGGTATTGTAGCCATTGCCTATAATGTTGCGAATACGGTTTTATCACGCTCAAGCTTCAACCGTTCTGGAAACACCGATGTGTTGAGGGCTGATATTGAAACTTATTACGATGATAATTCAGGAGCTAAAGTATTTATCGCAGGGCATAGCACAGGCGGCGGTGATGTTCAGAACCTCTTGTGGAAGCTCAATACGCTTGGCATACCTGTTGAAATGAGTGGCCATATTGACAGCATTGAAATTGGATCAGATGCGATCATTCCGGGTAACGTAAAAAGAGCTATGAATTTCTATCAGGCAGATAACTTTCCACGGGGAGAAGATCTGCTATACACATTATCAAGCAAACCTGTAATAACTAATACAAGAATAAGCGATCCATTAGGGCCATGCTCATTATTCAAAGATCAAACTGATGTTTGCCAATATGATAAAAACGGAAACTTTGATGAAGAATTGTGGGAGTATTCGGCTCACAGAAATATGGACAATGACAAACGGGTATGGGGAACGTTGCTTAATTATATTAAATCTAATAGATGAGTTATATCCCAAGCAACCTAATAATCACCCTCTCCACTTTTACTACAGTGGAGAGGGTTCATTTAAGCGGAGTACATTAAATATGAAACAGCGAAAAGTTGCGATTCTATTAATTTCCTTGGGTATATTATTTACTGTATGTGTATATTTTTATTTGGGTATGGAGGATGAATCGCCACAGGTAAGTGATTCTAATAAAATCGCTAATTCTCCACAAACAATAGCGAATATCCCTGAGGTTAACTCAAGCGATAAGCCAACTATAATTGATAAAGTAAAACACGAGACTATTCAAAAAAAAGTTATTGAGGAATCTCACTTTGTAAAAGATGAGCATTCAGCCAATGATAACGAGATTGTTCTTAATAATATGTATAAATCATTAGTAGAGTCTAATGATCCGGTAGAAAAAAGAAAAATCAGAAATAAAATTGCCAAAATGGAACCAAAGGATATGGTCTTAGATTTCCTTATTGATAACTACCATCAGTCCAATGAAGAGGAAAGGTTGCATATTCAGTCAATAATTACCCACATGAACCCCGGATCTTATGTTGGTAAATTTTTGGAAAATGCCTCTACAACACAAGATGAAGCCATATTTGTGAGCTATGTGTATGCACTTAGAAAGGCAAATACGACTGAAGCAAAAAAAGCATTACTTTCGTTGGTTGAAAACAACACTCTCACTCCAAATACCGAGAGCTATCACATTAATACCCAAGCTTATGAGTCAGTCAATAACGCACTATCTGACACGGTAACAAATGCTGATGTTGGTTGGATAAATGAATATATTCAATCTGGCATAACCGATAATCAGTTACGCCTCATTATAAAACCCATAAAAGAACACCTGAATGAAGAAACTATATCTCTACTTGAGACCGTGAGAAATTATGCTCAATCTGATGAATTAAAGCAGGAAGCAGAAGAGCTTATTAACTCATATAATAACCAAGATTCCAGATAAATATCACCTAACAAACGCATACACGCGGACAAAATAAAGCTGCGCCGCTTCGCTATGCAGCTTTATTTTGCCGGTGATGCGAGACGTTAGGC
>CAZIWG010000129.1:0-2691 GCA_964542925.1 uncultured Granulosicoccaceae bacterium
ACCGCACTACTTATTGTTGCCTTAGCCAGTGTGATTGCAACGGCGATGTTAAAGCAGCAGCACATTGATATTCGTCGTGCTGAAAACATGATTAAAGGTGATCAAGTAGGTTTGTATCTTCGCGCAGGTGAGAATTGGGTGAGGAAATTACTGGCTGAAGATTTACAAAAGAATAAGCTTGATAGCTTAAATGATAATTGGGCAAAAATAGATTCGAGTCTCGAGATTGATAAAGGCACAATTTTAATTCAGGTAGAGGATCAGCAAGGTCGCTTTAATCTTAATAACTTATTAGATAAGGAAGGTCGTCCAAGTAAACAAGATATTGAAAATTTTCGTCGCCTCTTGGCGGTACTCGAGTTAGACACAGAATTAGTCCAGCCAGTACTCGACTGGATAGATGCTGATATTAATATTAGTTTACCAACAGGGGCAGAAGATCAGGAATATCTAGCACTCAAGCAGGCTTATCGAACTGCCAATGCGCCGTTTGTTAGTATTAGTGAGTTGTTGTTGGTTAAGGGATTTACTCGACCTGTTTACGATAAGTTAGCGCCTTATCTGTCAGCGTTACCCGATAGGGTCGATATCAATGTAAATACGGTGAGTGTGAGCTTGCTGGCAGCAGTGTTGAATACGACACTTATTGATGCAGATACGATCATTAAGAATCGACCACGGTTGGGGTATCAAGATATTGCTGAGTTTCGAGGCGAACAGGCGCTAACAGGGAAAAAAGTTGCAGGAGTAGGTGTATCCAGTCAATTTTTTAAGACACGAGTAATTGTTGGCTTAGGTCGCTATAATGCGAGTCAAACAAGCCTCATTGCACGAGATAATAAAGGAACATCACCGCCGGTGGTGATTCAACGAAGTCGGGCAGAGTTATAAGCATGCAGCAATTATATATTCATTTACATGACCACGGTGCTAGCTGGGCGTATTGCGCCGAAGCGGGTTGCTTGCCTGAGCAAGTTGAGTCAGGTGAATTGGCACACTTACGCCTGCGTGACGATGACACTCATATTATTGTATTTGTGCCAACCGTCGATGTGTTGCTCGCATCCACAACTGTACCTGTGAAAGGCGCACAGAAATTGGCGCAAGCCGTTCCTTATGCCTTAGAAGAACAATTGATTGATGATATTGAATCAATGCATGTTGCCATTGGTCATCAGGATGGCGATGGCAAAGTATCAACAGCAGTTGTTTCACAACAACGTATGCAAACATGGTTAGAACAGCTTAAAGCCGCAGAGATTGAGCCTGATGTATTACTGCCAGATGCTTTAGCATTGCCTATCGTGAACGGTGACTGGTCAGCATTGCAAATGCCTAATGATATTGTTTGTGTGCGCAGTGGTGAGCAAACTGGTTTTGCCTGTGATGCAGAAAATCTAGCGGTGATGGCATCTTCGCATGCCAGTGAATGCGATGCCGATCCTGATGCGGTGCAATTAACCAATTGCAGTGGTGAGGAAGCAGGCACAGAGGAACAGTTTAAGAATGTTTTTTCGGTGCCGGTGAGCATGCAACCTTGTAATGGTGATGCATTAGCGTCATTGATTAGTGGTTATAAAGAGAGTGAAGGCATTAACCTTTTGCAGGGAGCCTTTGTGCGTCATACGCGTTGGCTTAGTGGTAAGCAGCGTTGGTTGCCAGCCGCGGTTTTGTTACTGGTATGGGTTGTATTGCAATTTGCCATTAACCTTTATCAAGGCCAGCAACTTGCCGTGGTTGAAGCAGATTATAAAGATAAAATTGTGCAAGTATTTAAACAGACCTTCCCGAATGTTAAACGGGTTAGTGACCCACAAAAACAAATGGCGATTAAGTTAAAGTCTTTGCGTGGTACAGCCGTGTCTGGTGGCGTGGGTTATTTAGAGCTGATGGCTAAAATAAGCCCCATCCTGGAAAAAATACCCTCTGTTCAAATTAAGAGTATGAGTTATAAAAATTCAGCGATTGATCTTGAATTAGAATTATCAGATGTGCAGATGTTAGAAAATTTTAAAGAATCAGTTTTAAACCTTGCAGGTATTGGTATTGATGTGAAATCAACGTCACAAAGAAAAGGTAAATTAGTCAGCTTGATACAAGTTAGGAATCAATAATGAATGAGATGATTGAAAGAATGCAACAATCATTTAATAACCTAAATTCAAGAGAAAGGTTAATCGTATTGGGCGGTGCGCTGGCACTGTTATTAATAGGTATTTATTTATTGGCATGGGAGCCTTTACTTGCAAGACAAACGGCATTAAATGCATCTATTAAATCACAGCAGATAATTTATCAGCAAATGCTAACATCTGCAGATGAAGTTAAAAGCTTAAAAGGGTCGGGTAATTATAAAGTCATTAGCGCGAGCACTTTGCAGAGCGTGATTAATCGTACGGCAAAATCGGCATTACCGGGTGCGATAATAAAGCGCGTAGAAAAGAATCGTCAGCAAGCAGTGCAAGTCTGGATTGATCAAGTCGCTTTTGATGACATGGTCAAATGGCTAGGTGGTTTGCAGCAAACCAAGGGCGTGCGTGTGGTAGCATTATTTAGTGAACGTACGCCCCAGCCAGGGCGGGTGAACGTAAGGCTAACCTTAAAGGCAGGTTAGTATGCGTACAGCATGGAAAACAACGATTTTTTTTCTGGTCGTTATTTTTATTTTTTTAATTTATAAACTCCCTGCAA
>CAZIWG010000130.1:0-2685 GCA_964542925.1 uncultured Granulosicoccaceae bacterium
CACGCACCTGCTCTGGTGCCATGTAAGTTGGCGTACCAACAAGTATACCACTTTTGGTAATACGTGAATCGGCGGTACTGGCGGCGGCGGCCAGTCCAAAGTCAACAACTTTGACGAGCTTGGAATCATCGACAAGAATGTTTGCCGGTTTTAAATCGCGGTGAACAACATCGACTTTGTGGGCTGCATTGACACCACTGCAAATATCACAAAAAATCTGGATACCATGTTTCTTATCTAAAGACTTGGTACTTTTTAATTCAAAAGAGAATGAATGGCTGTCAAAGTATTCCATGGATATGGCATAAGACTTTCCAAAGGTAATAAAGTCATAAAGGCGAATAACATTTTCATGGGTAATTCGGCGAGCATAACGCAGCTCATGAATAAAACGTTGGATAACCGTTTCGTCGGATGCCATTTGTGGATTTAAAAATTTAAGAACAATGTTTTCGCTTACCATCTGATCTTCTACTAAAACCACAACACCAAAGGCGCCTTTACCAATTTTACGAATAATGCGATAACGTTCGTCTAATATTTGCCCTGGTAGTAGTTCATTTGGATCGATGATTGATCTCATCGGGCTGCTTGATGCACCGCTAGAAGGGACGGATGGTGAGGCGGGCATCGATGGTATTGATGGGTTAATATTAACAACGGTTGCTGCAACGTCTAACATTTCGGTGTTAGGGGTAGAAGCATTACCGATACTTTGCGGCCCAGCCGAGGATGGCTGGGCACCTATATTTTCCTGCATCGCTTGCATCGCTTTGGTGGCGGCGGTTTTGACATCATGATCAGGGTGTTGCATAACCTCGGTAAGTGCATCTTCAACTTCTTCTGCATGGTGCTTGTCGGTTAACTCGGCGAGTGCATGCAAGATATCATGCTTCATCGAATCATCACATTGTTGTAGCTTGCTGATTAAGGGTTTAATTGCGCGAGTATCATTTAACTGGGTTAACGCCTTAATTGCAACTTGGGTAGATTCACCTTTCTGGTTAAGTAATTTGAGCAGAGGTTCAACAGCTCGCTTGTCATTCATGCTTGCAAGCGCATCTGCGGCACGTTCACGCACCCACCAGTCTTCATCTTCTAATGCTTCAACTAGATATTTAAAAGCTCGGTCATCATTCACTGAGTTTAAAATTTCTACAGCGGTTCTTCGTAAAAATTCATCTTTATCTTTAATAAGTAGCAATACGGCTTCAACTACTTTTGGGCCGCCAATACTGCCTAATGCATCAGCCGCACGTACTTTAATCCACCAGTCTTTATCGCGCAGGGCATTAAGTAAATCTTTTATAGCATTGACGTTACCAACTTCATTTAGTACTTCAACCGCAGCACGGCGCACATATTCAGATTCATCCTGCAAAATATCGATAAGGTATTTTACAATATTGCCATCGTTTAGTTTTACAAGGGTATCGATGGCTTTGCTTTGCACTGTTAAGTCTGGATCTTTTAATAAATTACAGATGGGTTTTGAATTAACGGGTATTTGCATCTTTGCAATGCTATCAAGGGCGCTCTGACGAACTTTTTTATTTGGGTCAGCAATCATTTTTAAAAGAGTGTCGCGCACTTCTGGCATACTGAACTTGCCAAGTGTCACTGCAACATAAGTACGAATCGTTGAATCTTTACTATTACTGTAGCGAATCAAGTCAGGCACGATCTTTTCATTTGCTATTTCATTTAATACTTTGAAAATTAACTGATGAATACTTTTGTCAACTTGCCCAAGGATGGCAATCAGCGTTTTTGCATTTAAACGTTTTTTTTGTGCAATGAGTATTTGCACTAGAACATTTTTTGGTATGTTGGGGTCACTGAATAAATCGAATAGACGGTTAGCATCATAGGTATCAGTGGTGCCAAGAATTCGCATTACACTTGATATTATACGTTTATCATCATCGGCCAGACCTTCTATGTAAGCAGCTAAGCTTGAATTGGTTAGCATTGAGACAAGTATATTTTCTATAGGGGAATGTGGATCTGTTTCGGCCAGTGCCTGTATCAGTTTGGGTATAGCTGATGGGCCAATATTTTTCAGGCGAGTGACGGCTTCTTTCGTTTGTGATGAAGCAGAGTTAGACGAAAGTATGGTTGTTATTGCTTTATTTGTTTTGTAGCCGTGCAGCAAACTCATTAATTTTAACTTTTATTTATCGGGTAATGTAACTTGATTAATATAGGACTTGTTAATTAAACAAACTTCATCATCGTCAACGTAAATTTTCAGGAAACGATTATCCTGTTTGTTTAAGTAGTCATATAACCGTGCATGCTCGGGGGGAAGAGCTTCTTTTATAGTCCCTTCAACGAGGGTGCCGTCCATCATATGAATGGTGCAATAAAGTGTTTGTGCAGATTCTGCAATTACACCTTTATCGCTGTATTCAATTCTTATAATGGATTGCCGGTTATAAAATCGAATTTCATTGGGCATATCAACCTGAAAAACAACAAAAGGTTCATTGCGGTTAAGAATATCTAATACGGCTTCGTCATGGCCATCATCATTATGGCGGATAAAGAGCGAGCCTACCACCTGTCCGCTGGGATGCACCCACAACTGAACATTTTTCTGTTTCGTTGGTAATTTTAGTGTGTCTTTAGACGATGGCATTCCTCAGGTTTGTGGGCTTCTATTTCTGTCTTATTTGCTTGGCC
>CAZIWG010000131.1:0-2651 GCA_964542925.1 uncultured Granulosicoccaceae bacterium
ATAAACGAGCAAAAAAGTTTCTACGTAAACATCCAGAGATACATAATCAGTACCGCAAAACTCTGCAACTGCTGGAGCTGAATCCTTTTCATCTGTCACTGCGTTTGCATGGTCTGGAGGGTAGATTAAAAGGATTGTCGTCGGTATCAATTAATATGAGTTATCGGATTGTGCTGGAGCTGGAGGTTAAAGAGGATGAAATTGTTTTAATCAATGTTGGTAGGCATGATTGCGTTTATTAGTGATTGTTTTAGATAGGTATCCTGTCCCCGGAACTGGGTAGAACTGTACCTCGGAATTGTCATTTAGTTGGATATTAATGTGTTTGTTATATTTCTTATGTGTTTCACTGTACTATGTTGATGGGAAAGTTAGGGATATATTTTAATGTGAGAGGTAAGGAATGAGTGCACAGGCAGAAGTAAAAAAGAATGTTAGTAGATTCCCTCATGCAACTGGCATTATTGAATCAGCTCAATCAAAAGAGTTGTTTTTTGCTGTTGTTGGTCATATAGGATCAGGAATAAGTGAAGTGGCAGAAACGTTAAAGTCTGAATTAGAAGATCAGGGTTATGATGTGGAAATTATTAAAGCCAGCTCAGCAATTAAAGAATGGTCGCAAGCCAATAGTTGTAACGTCCCAGAAGTTAGCGCAAGAGTATCTATCGAAGATATATTTTGTTATCAGGATTTAGGGGATTCTATGCGTGAACAATCGAGAGATTACGCAGCTGTCGCGCAAGGAATGATAAAGAATGTAAGAAATGTAAGGGCAGAAAAAACAAATAAAACTATTGAAGATGGCATTCCTATAGAGCCAGATGATGAAAAGCGTGCATATGTTTTTGACTCAATTAGGCATCCAGCTGAAGTATATTTATTAAGGACTGTTTATCATCACTCTTTTTCATTAATTGGTATTGTTTGCCAAGAAAATATACGTATTGAGAGGTTACTAGAAAAATTTTATGCTCATAAAGATAGAGCTAAGGCCGAGTCTGTAAATAATATAAGTAAGTTAATGAATCGTGACGCTGATGATAAGATTAATGAACATGGTCAGCATGTTGCGGATGCTTTTTTTGAGTCAGATTATTTTGTTGATAATACAGTTGACTCAGGTACAAAAAAGAACTGGCAGATGCCAGAGATATTAGGAAGATTAATTGATATCGTTACTCATGCTCGTGTTGTAAGACCTACAATCCCTGAAACGGCTATGCATTACGCAATGACAGCGCAAATAAGGAGTGCGTGTTTATCTAGACAGGTTGGTGCGGCTATAGTTGATGGGTGTGGAGATGTTATTTCTACTGGGACTAATGAGGTTCCGAGAGCAGGTGGTGGTGTGTATGGAAAAACGTTTTCTATTGCAAGTGAGTCTGGAAATGAATCGAGGTGTGTTTATAACAAAGAGGAAATTTGTAGTTCAACTGTAGAGCAGAATAGATTAGCAGTTACGATATCTACAGCAATGGAGGTGAAAAACACATCTAAAGAAAGTGAAGTGATTTCTATATTGAGAAAAGCGGGCTTAAAGGATTTGCTGGAATTCTCAAGGGCAGTACATGCTGAAATGGATGCTATTACAACTGCGGCACGTACTGGAAGGTCATTGGATGGTGCGAAAATGTTTGTAACTACGTTTCCTTGTCATTATTGCGCTCGCCATATAGTGGCTGCAGGTATACATGAAGTCCAATATATTGAACCATATCCGAAAAGTAGAGCTATGAGTTTGCATGAAGATGCTATTACATCTGATGAGATTGGTTGGGTTGCACCTGGTGTTATAGATGAGAAGAAAAAGAATGATGATAATTACCAGAAGGTTTTGTTTAAGCCGTTTGTTGGCGTATCTCCTCGTTTATATTCGCGTGCCTTTACAAAAGACCGCCCATTGAAAAATGGTGATACAGGTGAATATAGTATTGGCTCTCCAGAGTGGGGGAATAAATGGCATGTTAAGCGTCTTTCGTATACGGAAATTGAAGCGGAGTTGACGAAAGAGGTGAATGATGAATAAGAAAAAAAATTTTTTACGATTGGTTAGAAATTTTGAATTGAATGAGCCAGAAAAAACTTCTAGAGATGTGAATTACGACTCCTCTTTCCAAGTGGATATGTTTGTTGGAGGTAACGATAACACTATACTGGTTATTTACTTTGCAGATATAAATAGAGAGATGTTTTCTGACACAATAAAGAATATACATCCTATTTATATACTAGATATGAGGCTTAATCCGCGGTTTGATATAGTAGGGTACTCAAGAAAATTAGCGTTTAGTGAATTTGAAAAACTTGGTTCGAGGTATATGGATCATGTAGATTTAATTGAGGGTAATGAAAGAAGTAAAGGTCGCCTTATTGAGGCTGCTGAAAGAGTTATTAAAGAAACAAAGCAAGGTCCAGTCGCTATTATTTTTGGAAAAAAAGAACAGGATGAAGTTTATGAAGAGAGGTTATTGCATAATTTGCCAATAGATAAGAATCAATGGGTTCTGTCAGAAGTTCCATAGTGCAAGGTCTTAAGGTAGTGGATAAAGGTGCCGGAGAAGGGATTAATGTTGCGCTTCATTTTTTGAAATCCACTCAGAAAAACCATCATCCAAATCCCCATAACTCCCCAGCACCGGCTCCAGTATATT
>CAZIWG010000132.1:0-2574 GCA_964542925.1 uncultured Granulosicoccaceae bacterium
AGTAGAAATCGTTACCTTCACGAGTACGTTCACCAACACCGGCAAATACTGAGAAGCCACTGTGTTCTACCGCGATATTACGAATCAATTCCATCAGTGTTACGGTCTTACCAACACCCGCACCACCGAATAAACCAATTTTACCACCCTTGGCAATCGGCATAATTAAGTCGATCACTTTAACACCTGTTTCAAGGATTTCTACCGCACTAGACTGTTCGTCAAATGCGGGTGGATCACGGTGAATAGGCATGGTCTTTTCAGCGCCAATTTCGCCCGCGTTATCAACAGGGTTACCCAGTACATCCATGATACGGCCCAGTGTCTTTTGACCTACTGGTACACGAATCGCTTCACCTGTATTGGTAACGGTTTCGCCACGACGTAAACCATCGGTGGTTCCCATTGCGATAGTACGCACAATTCCGTCACCGAGTTGCTGCTGAACTTCGAGAGTTAAACCTTTCTCTTCCAGTTTCAGCGCATCGTAGATTTTAGGCACACTGTCACGTGGGAATTCCACATCAACAACGGCACCAATCACTTCCACAACGTTGCCAGCACTCATCTTCGTATCCTCTTTAATCTGAATTCTTTAATTATCTAAAATGTTATACAGCAGCCGCGCCACTGACAATTTCAGAAATTTCCTGTGTAATTGCTGCTTGTCGCGCTTTGTTATAAATCAGCTGCAATTCATCAATTATGTCACCCGCATTATCAGTTGCGCTCTTCATCGCAATCATTCGTGCAGACATTTCACATGCAATATTTTCTACTACACCTTGGTAAACCAATGACTCGATGTAACGCATTAGCAAGCTATCTAATACATTCTTCGCATCGGGTTCATAAATATAATCCCAATGATGCTTAAGCTTTTCGTCATCTTCTGCAGGCAATGGCAATAACTGCTCAATATGTGCCTCTTGTGTCATGGTGTTTATAAAATCGTTAAACACTAAGAACAAACGATCAATCTTGCCTTCGTAGTACGCATCCAACATGACTTTAACCGAACCGATTAATTCATGGGCGCGGGGTGCATCTCCGTAATCGTCAAACTTACCAACAATGTTGCCATTTAAGCGTACAAAGAAACTACCGGCTTTTTTACCAATGGTGCAAACATCAACGTCAACACCCTGATCGTCCCACTGTTTCATGGACGCAATCACTGCCTTGAATATGTTGGTATTCAAACCACCACACAAACCACGGTCGGATGACACAACAATATAACCAACACGTTTTGCGTCACGCTCAATCATGAACGGATGTTTGTATTCAGGATGTGCGTTAGCAAGATGGCCCACCACAGTACGCATCTTTTCTGCGTAAGGGCGTGCTGCGATCATACGCTCTTTAGCTTTGCGCATTTTACTTGCCGCAACCATTTCCATTGCACTGGTGATTTTCTGAGTGTTTTGAATACTCTCGATCTTAGTCCGAATTTCTTTTCCGCCTGCCATTTACTTTTCTCGTCTAAATTAAATTAGCGTTAATTAGTAAGAGTTGTTTGCTTTGAAGTCTTCAATAGCTGCTTTTAATTCAGCTTCGATTTCATCATTCCAGTCGCCACTTTCATTAATTTTAGAAATCAAGGCAGACTGACTTGCATTCATGTAACTCAACAGGGCTGTTTCAAAATCAACAACCTTCTTAACGTCAACATCATCAATGAAGCCTTCGTTGGCTGCGTACAATGACGTTGCCATTTCTGCAATTGATAAAGGACTGTATTGTTTTTGCTTCATCAATTCTGTGACACGTTGACCACGTTCAATTTGCTTACGTGTTGTTTCATCAAGATCGGAAGCAAACTGTGCGAATGCCGCTAATTCACGATACTGCGCCAGTGCTAAACGAATACCACCACCGAGTTTCTTAATAATCATTGTCTGTGCTGCGCCACCTACTCGTGATACAGAAAGACCTGCGTTAATCGCAGGACGAATACCGGCGTTAAACAAATCTGATTCCAGGAAGATTTGACCATCGGTAATTGAAATTACGTTAGTTGGTACGAAGGCTGATACGTCACCGGCTTGTGTTTCAATAATCGGCAGGGCAGTCAACGAACCTGTTTTGCCTTTTACTTCGCCATTGGTCAATCTTTCAACTTCTTTCGCGTTGATACGTGAAGAACGTTCTAACAAACGTGAATGTAAGTAGAAAACATCACCTGGGTAAGCTTCACGACCTGGTGGACGTTTCAGCAACAATGATACCTGACGGTAAGCCCATGCTTGTTTTGTTAAATCATCATAAATAATCAGTGCATCTTCACCACGGTCACGGAAATATTCGCCCATGGTACAACCGGAGTAAGGTGCAATGTATTGCATCGCAGCAGAATCAGAGGCTGGTGCTGCAACAATAATGGTGTGTTCTAATGCGCCGTGTTCTTCAAGCTTGCGAACAACGCCAGCAATAGAAGAAGCTTTTTGACCAATCGCAACATAAATACAGGTTACGCCCGTACCTTTTTGGTTGATGATGGCATCAATCGCAACCGCTGTTTTACCTGTCTGGCGATCGCCAATAATCAACTCACGCTGACCTCGACCAATC
>CAZIWG010000133.1:0-2539 GCA_964542925.1 uncultured Granulosicoccaceae bacterium
CTAAAATGACACCCCGTGAAATTGTAGAAGAACTTGATAAGCATATTGTTGGCCAAGCCGCGGCCAAACGTGCCGTTGCCATCGCCTTAAGAAATCGCTGGCGTCGCAGCCGGGTTGATGAAGCGCTACGCAATGAAATTACCCCAAAAAATATTTTAATGATTGGGCCAACCGGTGTTGGTAAAACAGAAATTGCCCGCCGCCTTGCAAAATTATCCGACGCGCCTTTTTTAAAGGTAGAAGCAACAAAATTTACCGAAGTGGGTTATGTCGGCCGTGACGTTGAATCGATTATTCGTGACTTAATGGAAATTGCCATTAAACAAACACGTGAACAAGCAATGAAAAAAGTACAGAACCGTGCAGAGGATGCCGCCGAAGAGCGTGTACTTGATATCCTGCTGCCGCCCGCTCGCAGTTATAACTTTGGGCCTGACGAAAATGATAACCTTACCGAAGAGCCGAAAGAAGAC
Organism: uncultured Granulosicoccaceae bacterium; assembly: GCA_964542925.1. Taxonomy (GTDB): domain Bacteria; phylum Pseudomonadota; class Gammaproteobacteria; order AKS1; family AKS1; genus Sulfuriflexus. Next base: position 474 of record CAZIWG010000133.1, read on the forward strand.
ACCAGTAATCCAACCCGACAAAAATTCCGTAAAAAATTACGCGAAGGCGATTTAGACGACAAGCAAATTGAAGTTGAAGTCAACGCACCTGCTGTTGGTGTTGAAATTATGGCACCACCGGGCATGGAAGAAATGACCAGCCAATTGCAAGGCATGTTCCAGAATATGGGCAGCGCTAAAAAACGCAGCCGCAAAATGTCTGTTAAACAGGCGATGAAAACCTTAACCGATGAAGAAGCGGCCAATCTTTTAAATGAAGAAGAAGTAAAAGAAGAAGCACTCAATAGTGTTGAACAAAATGGTATCGTATTTCTTGATGAAATGGATAAAATCGCTAAAAGCGGTAACACATCCGGCGCCGATGTTTCTCGCGAAGGTGTACAACGTGACTTGCTGCCTTTAGTTGAAGGCTCAACCGTCAGTACCAAGTACGGCATGATCAAAACCGACCATATTTTATTTATCGCCTCTGGTGCATTTCATTTATCCAAGCCATCGGATTTAATTCCGGAATTACAAGGTCGCTTCCCTATTCGTGTTGAACTCGATGCATTAAGCTCAGACGATTTTGTTAAAATATTAACCGAACCCGATGCCTCTTTAACAGAGCAATACAGCGCACTACTTGAAACCGAAGAAGTGCAACTTATCTTTACCGCCGCGGGGGTTAAACGCCTCGCCGAAATGGCCTGGCAAGTAAACGAACGTACCGAAAACATTGGTGCACGCCGTTTACACACTATATTAGAGCGGCTACTTGAAGAAGTCTCTTTTACTGCCTCCGACAAAGCAGGCGAAACTGTTAAAATCACTGCCGAGTATGTCAACGATAATATACAAGATTTGGCTGAAGATGAAGATTTAAGCCGTTATATTCTTTAACCAAACGTTATTGCGAGCGAACAAAGTGAGCGCGGCAATCTGTTACAAACATATGCTACCAAACGAATACAGGAATAACCATTATGCCAAAACCAACAGAAATTAATTTACACCAAGCCTCTCACGTTTTAGAAATTGCCTTTGATGATGGCGAACGTTTTAAAATGACAACCGAGTACTTACGCGTGAATTCACCTTCTGCGGAAGTACAAGGCCATGGCCCAGGGCAAGGTGTGCTACAAATTGGTAAGCAAGACGTTAACATTACCAAAATTGATCAAGTCGGCAACTATGCGATTCAATTGTTCTTTGATGATAATCATGACACTGGTATTTATTCATGGGACACGTTGTATAACTTAGGCAAAAATATGGATGCGAACTGGAAAAATTATTTAGAAGAAATGAAAACGGCGGGGCATAAACGACCCGAGCCTGAACATATTAAATAAATATAATTAACCACAAAAGAGAGCCTGCCCCATAAAGTGCTTTGGGTGCACAATGTTAGGAATAGACTGAGTCAACCCTAACAATAATAACATGCTGTTGGGGTTCCTTATGTCACCCCAACCTACGGTTGTGATTTAAGTTAATAAAATCACGTTGTCAGCCTCCGATAAATATCCGATACCTTCAACGGCAACTCCCGAATTTCATCAATCACTGTATAAGCTGCCGCGCCGTACATATGCGGCAGATAATCTTTTGCTTCACTGTCAATGGTAATACAATAAGGATGAATACCTTCGCGGCGTGTTTCAACTAAGGCTCGGCGTGTGTCTTCGATACCGTATTCACCACGATAACTATCATAGTCGTCCGGCTTGCCATCGGAGATGGTAATTAAGATTCGTGTTTTAGCTTCTATATCTAACAGTTTTTTATTTAAATGCCGAATCGCAAAGCCCATGCGAGTATAATCTTTTGGCTCGATGCCACTAATACGTGCCTTGACTTCTTCGTCATAAATGTCATCAAACTCTTTAATGGTGTAAATTTCACAGCGTTTGCGCGCCAGTCCGGAAAAACCATAAATAGCATAACGATCACCTAAACTCTCTAACGACTCGCAAAGCAAAACAAGGGCTTCACGTTCGGCATCATTTATCCAGCCTTTGGTTGAACCGCTCATGTCCACCATAAAGCAAACCGCAATATTGCGTTCATGGCGTTGCATTTGC
>CAZIWG010000134.1:0-2509 GCA_964542925.1 uncultured Granulosicoccaceae bacterium
CCTTGAGAATCAATCACTTGCTTTTGATTTTAAGATTCTTTGGTTTACTTTCCTTAAAGTATTAAGGCGTGATGGTGTGTCTCACTGATTTTTTGACAAAATTATCGTGTAGCACTATAATCGTGCTATGAGAAATATAACCATAAAACTAGAAGATGATGTAGCTCACTGGTCAAAAATATGGGCCGCAGAAAACAATACTAGTGTTTCTAAAATTCTTGGCGATTTGTTGAAGCAGATGAAGAAGGATAAAACAGGTTATGCAAAGGCTATGCAGCAATTTCTTAATGTAGAAGCTCAACCGTTAAAGTCATCGGGAGCTTATCCTTCGAGAGAAGAGTTGCATGAACGCTAAGTATTTTGTTGATACTAATATTTTAATTTATGCGAGAGATAGTTCGGAGTCTGAAAAACAGTCTGCGGCAGCACAATGGATGACGAATCTTTGGGAAACGGGAAGTGGTAGAATTAGTGCTCAGGTTATGAATGAGTATTATGTGACGGTAACCCAAAAGCTTAAGCCAGGACTTTCAAAAGAACAGGCGCGATCTGATCTTCGAGCTCTTGCTGTTTGGCAGCCACTGGAAATCTCCAGCACTTTAATAGAATCATCATGGGATATTCAGGACCAATATGGGTACTCCTGGTGGGATACTTTGATTCTTTCCTCCGCGCTATTTCTTGATTGCCGTTATTTGTTAAGTGAGGATATGCAACATGAGCAGAAAGTTGGTAACCTCACTATTATTAATCCATTGATTGTTGGTTGGCATGAAATCGGTGTTAATTAAGAGATGGCCTCTAAGAAATCGAACTAAAGAATTGCCAGGTTTATGCTTCAAACACTAACTTAATCAACAGCTATGTATAACAAATTAAGCCAATTCTCACGCAATACGCGAAGAGCGCTCCTTGTCACTATTGATTTTATTGCTCTCCCAGTCGCATTGTGGGCGGGTTATGCTTTAAGGCTAGGTGAGTTGTGGCCTGTAAGTTATATCGATAAAGCCTGGTGGCTATTTATTGCAGCGCCACTTGTTGCTGTACCCATATTTGTTCGGATGGGTCTGTATCGTGCTGTTTTACGTTATGTTGGCGGCTTGGCTTTAATTACTATATCCAAGGCTGTCAGCGTTACAACATTGATACTGCTGGCACTTTTGGTTATGTCGCAAACGCAGGGTGTGCCGCGCTCGGTGTTTGTTAGTTTTTGGCTTTTTAGTATGTTGTTTGTTGGTGGTAGCCGACTTCTTCTTAGGAGTTTTATATATACACGTGAAAAGAAAAGGAGCAATAAACAACCGGTAGTTGTGTATGGTGCAGGCTCTGCCGGTGCTGAAGTTGTGAAAGCCATGCAGTCAGATTGGGAATATGAGCCTATTGCTTTCCTTGATGATGATATTGATAAAAAGGGGATGGAAATTCACGGGGTGAAAGTTTTCCCGCCGGCACATATCGCGCACCTGGTAGATAAAAACAATATTTCACAAGTTTTATTGGCGATGCCTTCTGTGTCCCCGCATCATCGGCATAAAATTCTCGAAAAATTAGAAGAATATCCCGTACATGTTAGAACGCTTCCCGGGATTACTGATTTGGTCTCTGGGAAGGCATCCGTTTCTGATATTAGGGAAATTGATGCTGGTGATGTACTAGGTCGTGATATTGTGCCGCCTGTTCCAGGGCTTATTGAACGATGTATTCGTGGTAAAAGTGTGATGGTCACAGGTGCAGGTGGCTCGATTGGTTCTGAGTTATGTCGTCAAATACTGGAGCACGCTCCTTCTAAGTTGGTTTTATTCGAACAGTCAGAATTCGCTTTATATAAAATCGAGAAAGAGCTGGAAATCTACAATGAAAAACTGACTAACAAACCAGAGATCATTGCAGTGCTGGGTTCGGTAACTAACCTGGCAAGAGTGAAAAAAGTGCTAAGTAGTTTTAAGGTTAAGACCGTTTATCATGCTGCGGCGTATAAGCATGTGCCGCTTGTTGAGCATAATCCCATAGAAGGAATACAAAATAATGTATTTGGTACCTGGAATACAGCAGAGGCTGCAAAAGCTACTGGCGTAGAAACATTTGTTTTGATATCCACGGACAAAGCAGTTCGTCCTACTAATATAATGGGGGCTACCAAGCGATTTGCAGAGCTTGTGCTACAGGCTATGAGTGACGAAAGTAATGCCACACGTTTTACTATGGTGCGATTTGGCAATGTTCTGGATTCATCAGGTTCCGTCATTCCTTTGTTTCGCAAACAGATAAAAAAAGGTGGCCCGGTAACGGTAACGCACCCTGATGTAACACGCTACTTTATGACGATTCCCGAGGCTGCCCAGTTGGTTTTACAGGCCGGTGCGCTCGGTGAAGGTGGTGACGTTTTCGTGCTAGAAATGGGCGAATCCATAAAAATTTGTGATCTTGCGCGTAGTATGATTCATTTGAGTGGTCTTGATGTTTGTGATGGTGATAATCCAGAAGGCGATATTACTATTGAGTATACGGG
>CAZIWG010000135.1:0-2502 GCA_964542925.1 uncultured Granulosicoccaceae bacterium
CTCCCGACATCCTGCTCCCAAAGCAGGCGCGCTACCAGACTGCGCTATACCCCGTACGGTCTGCTAATCCTCGTAAGAATTAACAGGCACGGGATGATACGCGTACCAGTAGAAATCGTCAACGCATCTTCGATGAAATCACATAACTATTTCGGGTATAATTCGCTCTCTTTTCATATTGGATGTACAGGCAGATTAAATGACAGCTAAATGCATTGATGGCAAGCAGGTTGCAGATGAACTTATTGTTAAGGTTCGTGACCGTATTACCGCCCGAGTAAGTAGTGGTAAACGTGCTCCAGGGCTCGCTGTTGTGCTAATTGGCAATGATCCCGCCTCCTCTGTTTATGTGAACAGTAAGCGTAAACGCTGTGAAGAAGCCGGTGTTAAATCCTTTTCCTATGATTTGGATGAATCAACGACACAATCACAATTGCTGACGTTAATCGACGAGCTGAATAATAATCCTGAGGTGGACGGTATTTTAGTGCAACTGCCTTTACCTAAACATCTCGATGCCGATTTAGTGATTGATCACATTGACCCTCATAAAGATGTTGATGGTTTCCACCCCTATAACTTTGGTCGCCTGGCGCAACGTCGTCCTTTGTTACGACCTTGCACACCTCGTGGTGTGATGACGTTGCTTGAATCCACTGGCGTTAATCTGGAAGGCTTAGATGCCGTGGTGGTTGGTGCATCAAATATTGTGGGTCGCCCCATGTTACTGGAACTTTTAATGGCGCGTTGTACAGTGACAATTTGCCATAGTAAAACTAAAAATCTTGCGGAGAAAGTCGCTGCGGCGGATATTGTGGTAGCAGGTGTGGGCATTCCAAATTTTGTCAAAGGTGAATGGATTAAGTCTGGTGCGATTGTTATCGACGTAGGCATTAACCGTTTAGACAATGGCAAGTTGGTGGGTGATGTCGAGTTCGATGAGGCAAATAAAAACGCTGCGTGGATCACCCCCGTTCCGGGAGGTGTCGGTCCAATGACCGTCGCGACGTTATTAGAAAATACCCTCGACGCTGCCGAGCAACGCGAGGCTAATTAATTTATAACTTAGGTGGTAAGAATGCTTTAGCCGTATAAGGAATCGGTTCAAAGCATGCTTTGTATTCAGGACTATCTCCTATTCCACCTTTTTGTTGCAAATCAATAATCTCATAATCTTCAAAGCTAAAATCAATGTGTTTGCCTTTCCAGTCGCCTTCACAACTTTCATAGGTGATTTCATCATTGGCATCAAAATTACGGAAGGCTTTTAATTTTCCATTGTAGTTATACAGGGTCACCAACGTTTGTGATGGCGCATTTCTAAAACCGGGTAAAAAAGCAACCGTGTAATCTCGGCTTAAACGACCTTGTTTATCATATAAAAAGACTTCCAGTACATGCATTTGATCAGGATTCTGCAACTCCCAATGTATTCGAGTTAGCAGTTTTCCTGTTTTTGCATCATGGTAAGCATGCTCTTTATAAAAATTGGGGTTACCTCGATAGCCACCTATACGAGTAGTTTCTTTCAGATCCCGTGTCGCAAGTAATTCTTTATGCATTGCGAGTAATTTATCCGAAAACTCATTCCAGCGTTTTACGTGTTGATTATCAACAGTTTGTTGTCCTCGTTCGGCTGCTTGAGCTTGAAAACCGATTACTGATAGCGCTAATGCTAGTATTAAACCAATCCGCATTTCACCCACCTCATTTATTGTTATTGTCCTAATTGACTAAGTATGACCACAAAAAACCCAAATTATTCCCTACGCCAACGTGTTTTCCCGGCACTGTCTTCAAGAATTATCCCTTTAGATGTCAATTCATCACGTAATCTATCTGCTTCAGCCCAGTCTTTTGCGTCACGAGCGGCATCACGCGCAGCCACCATGGCATCAATATCAGCGGCGTCATCATCGTCGTTTGAACCTGAAAGCCATTCCTCCGGGTTAGCCTGTAATAGTCCCAACAGATCGGCCAACTGTTTTAATTCGCCCGCTAATTTATTTGCTGACACCCAATCCTCTGATGCTTTGGCCTTATTAATGGCATGACGACAATCAGACAATACGGCTAAAGCACCTGCGGTATTAAAATCATCATCCATTGCCACATAGAAACGTGTTGAGTAATCTGTTTCTTCAGCATCTTGCTGTGGTTCAAGATCACGAAGACAAGTATAGTACGCATCGAGTGCTGAACGTGCGGTGTCTAATTGCTTGTCTGAATAATTCAATGGGCTGCGGTAATGACTCCCCGTTACAAAGTAACGCACCACTTCTGGTTTGTATTTTGCTAGTATCTCTCTCACGGTGAAAAAATTGCCCAATGATTTCGACATTTTTTCATCATCAATACGCACAAAGCCATTGTGCATCCAGACATTCACAAATTTTTTGCCTGTCGCCGCTTCGGATTGCGCAATTTCATTTTCATGGTGCGGGAATTGTAAATCCATCCCGCCACCGTGAATGTCAAAGTGATCACCCAAACAATGTGTCG
>CAZIWG010000136.1:0-2481 GCA_964542925.1 uncultured Granulosicoccaceae bacterium
AGAATTCTTTCCACACATTGATTATTGTCCATTGCTAACCTACCTGATTTTTAATGGGAACAGGTTATGCCAACACAGAGAATATCAATGCGAAAATTACGCGAAGTATTACGACTTCGGTTACAAGCCGATCTCAGCCTGCGTCAAATCAGAGACAGTCTTAAATTAAGTCTGGGAGCCATACAAAAAGTCACCCGTAAAGCGGAAGCAATAGGGCTGGACTGGAAAGCAATAGAACAACTTAATGATCAACAACTGGCGGGGCAGTTTTATCCTGAATCGGATACCCGGTCTTCCAATCAATTTCAATTGCCCGACTGGGTTGAGGTATACCAAGAACTCAAACGCAAAGGCGTGACCAAACTGCTGTTGTGGGAAGAGTATACCCAGCACTATCCCAACCGCTGTTACAGTTACTCGCAATATTGCACGTTGTATCTGGACTGGTTAAAGAAACAAAGGCGATCCATGCGCCAAACGCACAAGGCCGGTGAAAAACTGTTTGTGGACTATGCCGGTCAAACAGTTCCTATCGTCAGCAACAGTACCGGTGAAATAAGAACTGCCCAGATATTCGTTGCGGTTTTAGGGGCTTCCAATTACACCTATTGTGAAGCCACCTGGAGTCAAAAATTGCCTGACTGGATTAATAGTCATGTCAGAGCCCTGAATCCGAATATTAAAAATAAAAAAATACCTACAACCCATTGTATTGAAATGATTATTATACTTTTACATGGTATAATAAAAGCTCACCAAAACGGTGAGTATTGTCAATACTACACTAGAAACCATCATGCGCACATTTCAACTAGAACAATCTGAAAAAGTAATTACTTCACAGGCAGGGGTTGCTCTTATTGGCGCCGCTATCACTAAATTCACCACTTTAACACAAGCAATAGATCAAGCTTTACCCAAACGCCATGGAACCCCCAGTAGCGATATGATAAAAACTTATCTGGGTTTAATGGCTCAAGGCAAAAATGATTTTGAAGCGATTAATAACGTCCGCGAGGATGATTTTTTCCATCAGGCTCTAAATCTTAAAAAAGACATTCCGACAGAAGCCAGTATTCGAACACGTTTTGAGCAAGAAGCTGATCAACTCACCCCGCTTATCAATCAAGCCAATGTAGATTTCTTAATCAACCGGGATGTCGCCATTACGCCACTTCATACCGGACATATTCCGTTAGATATTGATGTGACCCCCCATGATAACGCTAACACACAGAAGGAAAATGTCTCACGGACCTACAAAGGTATGGATGGTTATGCACCGATTGCTTGCTACTTAGGCCAAGAAGGCTGGTGCATTGGTTATGAATTACGACCCGGCAAACAACATAGTCAATGTGACTTTCTACCGACACTTGATCGCACCTTTAGTGCCATCGACTCAATCTTGGCAAAGCCCTCAATTGAACCTCAGAAGATACTGATGCGGCTGGATAGTGGCCACGACGCAAAAGAGACGCGTGTCTGGGTTTATGAGGCAGAAAGTCCGCTACTGATCGACTTTCTGATTAAATGGAATCCCCGTCGAGAAGCTTCACCTGAAAACAAACAAAAGTGGCTTGATTACGCGCAGCAGCAAGGCGATAAAACGCACTGGGATCAACCCAGGATAGGTAAGCGTGTTGCCACCTTCAACGTTTACATTGATGAAGAGCATGAAGGCAAAACCTACACCACGCGCAGAATCATGCAAGTTACTGAACGCACGATAGACAAGCATGGACAAACCTTATTGTTCCCTGAACTGACCCTTGAAGGTTGGTGGACCACGCTCGAACTGCCCGATCAGGAAGTGCTTGCCTTATACCGAGATCACGCGACTTCAGAACAGTTTCACAGTGAAATCAAAACTGATTTAGATTTGGAAAGGCTACCATCGGGTAAATTCGCCAGCAACACACTGATCTTGACGCTCGGTCAGTTTACTTACAATATGCTCAGATGGATTGGGCTCGCAGGCTTAATGGACGATGACTCCCCCGTACGCCATAAAGCTAAAAGACGACGTGCCAAGACCGTTATACAAGAACTGATCTATATCGCTGCGCATATTTATGAGCGAGGACATCGATTAGTGATGCGCTTTGGCAAAACGACGCCAGGTTACCGAGCATTTGAGAGAGTTTATGAAACATTATGTTATGGCTAGATTTACCCCTTGCAAAAACAAGGCGCTAGATTGATGGCTATTTGATTATAGACGAAGCAGTGTGCGTGAAAAACAGGATAAAAATATAATAAGCCTTAAGTGCATACGAAACCAGCTCTTATGTAATTTGTTTGGCAGTTAGTATGCGAATAGCAGATAAAAATTCCATTTTATCAATGCACTTTTGTCAAACACGTGTGCGCTTATTTTGAAGTTTCGGATTCAGGATAACCATTTACGACCTTCATCAAATACTACAACATCAGGTAGCTTATCGTGAGACATTGGAGGCACACCCAAAGATTCTAAAT
>CAZIWG010000137.1:0-2465 GCA_964542925.1 uncultured Granulosicoccaceae bacterium
ACCTTCAGACATCTTGATTCAGTGATTTAAAAAAGCAAGTTTATCAAAAAAAAGAACCCTAAAATCAAAGTATTATAATGAGATTATCAAGCATTTAAAAAAACCACTCAAGAAATATAAATGGCACTAAACTAAGCCTCTAATAAGATTTTAGGTAGCCACTAATGCAACAACTCCAACTTCCGCTTATTCCTGAAGGCAGCACCCTTATCAATGGTCAAGTCAGTGTTGATAACCGAAATAATGAATGGTTTTATTTTCTCAGTGGTATACCAATCTATTCCCACCAGGCCGATAATAAAAACCTATTTAGATTGCACACCTCCCAACTGATCAATGCGGGTGCCTGTCGCGCCATAGACATTATCAACACCTTTGGGATCCCTAAAAGTAATGTGATGCGCTCATTAAGGCAACTACGCGAACAAGGTGCCGATTCATTTTTTCAACCACGTCCCTCTAGAAAAGGTGGGCCGATATTGACCCCTGACGTATTGCAGCAAGCTCAACACTATTTAGATCAAGGCCTGGCACCCAAAGATGCCGCTAATGAACTAGGCATCCTGCCTGATACCCTACGCAAAGCCATCAGTGATGGACGGCTAAAGAACCGGCCTGCAGTTATAGCAACGAGTCCCAGTGGTAGCACTAAATCAACGCGCGACAATATTGATGCCAGTGCGGCTGAGCTGTTGGGCACGGCTTGCACTCGCGTCGAAGAACGCACCCAAGCGGCTTTGGGTGAACTAGTCGGTGGTGCGTCAGTTGAGTTTGAAAGCTGCTTAGATGTGCCTAAGGGCGGGGTACTCTGTGCTTTACCGGCGTTACTAAGCAATGGCTTATTGACGAATGTTGAGCAGCACCTCGGCACACTCAAAGGTTACTACCAAAGCTTCCCTATAGTATTACTGCTGGCGTTTATGGGCTTAACACGCATCAATAATGCTGAACAACTGCGCGAACAAGCGCCAGGGGAGTTTGGCAAACTGCTTGGCCTTGATCGAGCGCCCGAAGTTCGCTGTTTAAGATCAAAGGTGAAAAGCTTATCCGGCCCTGTGGCTGTTGAGCGGTGGGCAGCCACACTCAGTCAAGAATGGATGAAGCGAGACCCCGAAGCCGCAGGTACCCTGTACATAGATGGTCATGTGCGCGTTTATCATGGTCACTTAACCCAACTGCCCAAACGCCATGTTTCACGCGAAAAACTCTGCTTACGCGGCATCACCGACTACTGGGTCAATGATGGTACCGGTCAGCCCTTCTTTGTCGTTGAAAAAACCGTCGATCCAGGCTTGTTAAAAACCTTAGAACAAGACATTATTCCGCGATTACGCAACGACATCCCCAACCAACCCAGCGAACAAGACTGACAACAAAATAAAGGGGCCTGTCGTTTTATTCTGGTTTTTGATCGAGAAGGTTATAGCCCTGCATTTTTTAGAAAAATGTGGAACAAGTATCGTATCGCTTGTATGACCTATCATAAATTTCCCAAGGGTCAGTGGCCGATAGAAAACTTCATCAGCCAAGACGTGGCGTTGCCCAGTGGTGAAATAGTCTCAATGAAACTGGCTGAGCAAGGTAGCTTAGTCGGCACCGGTAAACAGGCAATGTGGCTGCGAGAAGTGCGCAAACTAACCGATTCTGGTCATCAAACCAGTATTATTACGACCGCCTTTGAATTGAATCTAGACGCTATTGCTGGGCGAATGTTTAGCCGATGGTGTCAAGAAAACTTTTTTCGATACATGAAGCGACACTATGGATTAGACAGGCTTCAAGAGTATGGCATCACCCCGCTTTCTGACACCGAAACGGTGGTTAACCCCGATAGACGTCGACGAGAAGGACAGCGAAACTCAATACAATCAAAATTAAATTATCGTCTCGCACGTTTTGCCGCAATGGAACTGCACCCAGAGACAAAAACAGAGGAAAAAGCAGATAAAAAATACCAACAATGGCAAACCAAACGAGCACAATTACTCGAAGAAATAGAACACTATGAACATGAACTACAAACCATCAAGGGAGTATTAAGCCAAACACCCAAGCACATTTTTCTGAAAGAATTGAATGATGAAGATAAATTTCAACAACTGCAGCCCGGAAAAAAACGACTAGTCGACACCGTCAACATGATTGCTTATCGGGCAGAAACAGCGATGGCCGCTCTACTGACCTCATCAACAATCGACATGCCCATGGCAAGGCAGCTATTACAAACACTGTTTGTCACAGAAGCGGATATTTTACCCGACAAAGCCAAAAAACAATTGCGCATACGGGTGCATAGTACTTCCCGTCCTGCGAGTAATAAAGTAATAGAAACGTTATTTAAACAACTCAATCAAACAGAACTAAGTTATCCAGGAACCAATATGCGCTTATTTTATGAATTGACCTCGTCCTCAAATTTTTAGAAAATGGTGTCGCGTTATTTTCTTCTGAATCAAGATGTCTGA
>CAZIWG010000138.1:0-2449 GCA_964542925.1 uncultured Granulosicoccaceae bacterium
TTAACTGATTACATTTAACCATGACAGTTACACAGAATAATTTACAGTCTCAAAATGTAAGGCTTGACCCCGAGCATCCAAGCATCCATTATACTGACACTCCAAAGACTCTATGCACTAGATAGTTGCGCTAGAATAGATAAAAATAAGACATAAAATGGCATCTCGTAATCCATAGTGGGGTGGGACACACTAACCTGACTTCCAGTATCAACCACATCCTACGCACTGGCATAAATTAACATTACGAGCTGATATAGTTCGTCTCTACATGAGCTTTTTGATAATACTGCTAGGCAATTAGATTACTAAATATTTTTTCGTTTACAATAGATATTATCTAATAACTATACATATCGAACACAGTTGCTGTCTGCCGCAATATTTAATTCTCCGCTAGGAGAAACACGTATCTGAACATGCCCCATTCTATCATTAACACTCATTCTTTTTTTCGTGATAGCTCGCATTTCTCTTTCAACCATACCTTCCCTTTTAATTTTTTTTGCAGCATTAGAATCACGTGTAACTATAAATTCAGAAGATAGGGCTTTCACTCTGTTGATATTATCAGTATTTGGTAACCCACTCCTTGTATAGGCAGTCGTAATAGATAGCGGCTTGTCTACAAGTAAATCACTCCAAATTTTATCATGATGTCCCGTTTCACTACCGTGGTGAGATACTTTAAATAATGACGACGTAGATAAACTTAAATTTCCTACGATATCACTATTAAAAACAGCAGACCACCCCGTTTGATTATTATCCGTTACTTCTAAATCTGAACCTAATACTGCGGAGAATGATCCGAACGTAAAATGAATTGCTACAGCATTAAGATTTTCACTTTGCTTTACTATATTCCGCTTGCGAATTGATCCATCTATTGGCTTTATATTTACTAGATTCGAAATAGCCTGTGTTACAGAAGTATTACTTGGAGACATTGCAATCATTCGTGTCTGGACCCCTGTCCGATAATCAAAAAATGCATGTTGCGCTTTAACTGGGTCTAGTCGCCCTCTAGCTTTAGTTTTAAATAGAAACTGAATAATGCTACTAAATTCTCGGATTTCTTTGTCTGTATTAGCAAATACATCCTTCTTATACAAAGCAGCCATCTGTAATGCTTCATCGGAAGACAACGCAAAGGAATGGTATAGCTTCGCATTTTCACATGCTTTAAGTAATGTAAATGCCCCTTCGATATGGTCGCAATGCCAATGGGTAATAAGAATGCCAGCAACTTGGTTTGAAACATCAACCCCAATAGATCTTAAATACTCTAATGCTATAGGTTGTTTTGTATCTGGATTAAGACAACTATCGATAATAAACCATCGCCCCTCCCCAAAGTGAAGAACGATACACTCACCTATCCCTGGGCCAAATAGAGATATTTCGGCGTAGTCTGAGTCAGGCGTCGTGAGCTGAATTGATGGAAAAGAAATCAGAGTACTCCTTAGCAAGCTTTTCAGCGTCTTGAATCTCTTCTTTCGTCCACTTGGGCAGTCGACGGAAGCTAATTTTTGAAAACCTTTCCCGAGGATATCTAGAACCTTGTCTGTAACCTATATGCCATAAAAAAACAGCCCCGTTTTGGATGAGGGCTTGATCACCTTTATCAATTTCTTCAATTGATAAAACAACTATCTCATCAGGATTTTTAGGATCTGTTAAATCCTCTAATCTTGCTGTCATTTCTTGGTCATCGTAATCGACAACAACACCATTCCATTTTTGTTTGATAACTTCTATCTGATTATTCATGCCAGCAACTGAAACAAGATGTCGTGGACTCCTAGGTTTAATCACGGGGTCTTTTAGAGACGAGGAATCTGTCTTTGCATCTCCCAGTCGATACATAGTATTTTCATTTTGCTCTACACTAACAGTATTTTCTTGTTGTGCGAAGTATGCCGTGCTCATTTTGCATTTTCCAATTGAGACATCAAAATTTTATTAGTAAGACTTTTTGCAAAATCCATAGATTTTTCCCAGTTTTCTTCAAGTATCTTGACCATACTCATCGCATCGCTACCTTCGATCTCTATATGATTGTTAACACTAAATGAAAGAGTCTGATCCTGAAGAGAGACCGCAGCAATTTTGGGGTGGATATAGCCATACATATCATCAGGTCTAGGTAAACGCATAGTTAACTCCCAAAGACCTAAATCTTTCTTTTTTTCTGAATCAAGATCGCTAAAATAATCCACCGCATCCTCCCAATATTTATGGGGAGCAAGTTCAGTACCAAATTTCATCCACTGTTCTTTATCAGGAATTTTTATGACCGAAACATAGTTCATCCCCATCTGCGTAATTGGCGTTTCTCTCAATGCAGAAAAAGTACTAGTTACAATATCCTTAAGTGCTAAATGATTACTTGCCAATGATGATCGTAATGAGAATTGATTTAAAAGCACGGTTATCTTGCTATCAC
>CAZIWG010000139.1:0-2366 GCA_964542925.1 uncultured Granulosicoccaceae bacterium
GCCTGTGACCGTCAGTAGTCCAGCCTTTAATGCTTCAATAGATCGTTATCTAGAGTTGAAAGCATTTGGCATCAACAAACTAGATTTTACTCATATCCCCCCTGTACGATTAAAGAATCTTGCACGTCATGCAGGTGTAATTTCTGTGCCTAAAATAGCAAGAATGGCTGATGATAAACGCATTGCTATCTTATTGGCTTTTGTTAAAAGCTTTGAGATTATTGCCCTTGATGATGCCTTGGATATTTTTGACCTATTAATCACAAAAATTTCTAGCGATGCTAAAAAACTGGGTCAAAAAAATCGATTGCGAACATTGAAAGATTTGGATAAATCAGCACTTTCATTGGCAGATGTCTGTCAATTAATAGTCAATGATAAAACCAATGAAGATAAGCTTCGAGAGATTATTTTTAATAAAATCTCTAAAGAAAAGTTGACTGAACTAATTACTATTGTAAACGACCTGGCTCGTCCCTATGACGACAAATTTCATGATGAGATAGTTGCACAATACGGTAAAGTTAATCGATTTTTACCACGGCTACTCAATAATGTAGACTTCAAAATGGCACCCGCAGGTGAAAATGTATTTTCTGCACTCAAATATCTTACTTCCAATAGCTCATCACATAAACAAATCTTTGCTGATCCACCTCTTGAAATTATCACGACCTCTTGGAAACGGTTAGTTTTTGATAAACATAACCAAGTAACTAAAAAAGGCTACACACTATGTTTTCTCGATAAATTACAAGATTCATTACGAAGACGCGATATTTATGTGAAAAATAGTGACCGATGGGGAGATACACGAGAAAAGTTATTACAAGGTACGGATTGGCAAGCGAATCGAATACAAATCTGCCGCTCTCTTGGACACCCTGTACAACCAGATGAGGCTATCAGTAAATTAGCGAACCAACTGGATGTAACGTATAAACAGGTTGCAGCTAATTTCAATGCTAATGAATCAGTAAGAATTGATAACTCTGGAAAATATACGTCATTAACCATTACCAATTTGGATAAGCTAGATGAGCCACCCAGCCTAACTTTGCTCAATAAACAAGTAACTACATTATTGCCAAGAGTTGATCTAGCGGACTTGATATTGGAAATTCATGCTCATACTGGATTTGCTGATGAATTTACGCATGTTAGCGAATTCAATGCACGTGCTAATAATTTAACTGTCAGTATTTGCGCCGTGCTTATGGCTGAAGCTTGTAATATAGGATTAGAGCCATTAATTAAACACCATATACCTGCTTTGACTCGACATCGTTTGAGCTGGGTAAGACAAAACTACTTACGAGCAGAAACACTAGTTCAGGCTAATGCAAAATTAGTTGATTTTCAATCTACACTTTCTTTAGCCAATAAATGGGGTGGTGGTGAAGTTGCTTCTGCTGATGGAATGCGTTTTGTTACACCTGTTAGATCAATTAATACGAGACCAAATAGAAAATATTTTGGTTCCAGTAAAGGTATTACTTGGTATAACTTTGTATCAGACCAATACTCTGGATTCCATGGTGTCGTCATACCTGGAACATTGAGAGATTCCATCTATGTTTTAGAAGGAGTGTTAGAGCAGCAGACTGGATTAACCCCGACTGAAATAATGACCGATACGACAGGCACCAGCGACATGGTTTTTGGTTTATTCTGGTTATTGGGTTATCAATTTTCACCTCGGCTGGCTGATGCTGGTGAAGCTGTATTTTGGCGAATAGATAAAGATATGAATTACGGAGTACTCAATGATTTGGCTCGAGGTAATGTAAATACTTATCGCATTGAACAACACTGGGATGACATGATGAGAATTGCAGGTTCTTTAAAACTAGGAACTGTACAGGCTTCAGAGCTTATCAGGTCACTTTTGAAAAGCACACGCCCTTCCAGCCTTGCCCTTGCAATTATAGAGGCTGGACGTATTAATAAAACGCTTTATTTATTGAATTACATTGATGATAAAGACTATCGTCGCCGAATATTAACCCAATTAAACAGAGGAGAAGGACGGCATAGTGTTGCTCGAATTATTTGCTATGGTCAGCGAGGAGAAATTCGTAAGCGATATAAAGAAGGACAAGAAGATCAGCTTGGTGCTCTTGGGTTGGTAACTAATGCTGTGATTTTATGGAATACCATTTATATGCAAGCAGCTCTTGATCATATACAACAACAGTCAAAAACAATCAGAGAAGAAGATGAAGCGAGACTATCTCCTTTGGGGTATAAGCATTTGAATGTACTTGGTCATTATTCATTCACGTTAGAAGAGTCAGTCATGAAAGGGGTTCTTAGACCACTAAATCAGTCTTCAGAAGGCGATGGGAATCCTTAGCGTACGTTTT
>CAZIWG010000140.1:0-2300 GCA_964542925.1 uncultured Granulosicoccaceae bacterium
AAGGCTCAAGTGGACGAGTCAAGCGGGATCACTTCCCCTGCAAAAATGATGCACTCATTGCTCTAGAACGTGTTCGCGATGCACAATTAAGCCGTGGCTTTCAGGTTGTATTTATTCAGGGTGCAGACAGCAATGACAACAACACCTTACTGGATTCTTAATGGCTAACTACGACGCCGATCAGCTCAAACGTCTTGAACCTGCCTACCTTCGGCAATACGGTTTAAATGAAGCGCCATTTTCAACTCAACACGATGATAATTTTTTATACCTCGACGCCGAACGACATCAGCGTCTTGACATGCTGTCACATCTCACCCAGTACAGTAACTTATTATTAATAGTAACCGGTGAACGCGGCATAGGTAAAACCAGTCTGCTTCGCCGTTTCTGCAATAACGCCGACGATTCATGGTATCTGTGTGAAGTGCGTGCACACACCATGATGGATGCCGACTCCATGCTAACCGATATTGCGCGAGGCTTTGGTTTAAATGGCATGCCCAGTGATCCATCCGCCGTACAGGAAATAGTATTTGAACATTTAAAAGCGTTACAGAATGATGATTTAGTCCCCATACTACTTATAGACGATGCCCACGAACTTCCCAAAGATGCACTTGAAACACTGTTTTATTTTGCCGATATTGAAGCCGCACAAGGTCACTTGCTACGCATTATTTTATTCTGCGAACCGCAAATTGATATCATGCTGGAATCCCCGTCGATTCGCCCATTAAGAGAACGCATCACCCATACATTAGAGCTGAACCCGCTCGATGAGGATCAAACCGCCGAATTTATAAAACATCGTATGGCCGTTGCCGGCTTCGAAGGCGCATCACCCTTTACGCCCAACGTCATTCAAAAGATTCATAAAATTGCCCGTGGTATTCCTTCGCATATTTGTGAGTTAGCGCATTTGCATCTAGACGATGCGGCCAGTCTTAGTCATAAAATTAACCACGTTGATTTAATGGAAAACGCCGAGCCTGATTTAAATGATCAGTTTAACGCCGAAGATCTGGGCATCAATCCAGATAACGGCAAGCCCATTAATTACAATGCAGCGGCTTTCAGTACCCGCCATATTGTTTTTATTGTCATTGTTGCGATCGTTTCCATTATTGTTTTCACTATGCAAGACAGTATTAACGAAGCAGTTGCACCAAAGGATGATTCACTCTCAACAGTCAACCGTAATTTGCCCTCGGCAATAGCAGAGCAAGGCAATATTCAAAAAGCGACTACCGCCAAAGAAATTACATTAAAAGCACCGCCACAGGCACCCCAATTAGAAGATGAGTCAGAACAAATACCAACAGCTTCGCCACAAAACAGCAATGAAGGAACGGCAACACCTGCCCAGCAAGCGACTCTAGCAAACAATGTGACACCACAAGCAGAACCTATCGAATATGTCCTGGATACGGTTTCACCTAACCCCGTTATTGGCAGTAACAAAGCACAAACCATTACAATAAAAGGCAGTGGCTTTAAAAGCAGCGCTAATCCGCCAACCGTTTGGATTAGCTGGACAGGCAAAACCAAAGCATTAAAGAAACATCAATTCAAAATTATTGATGATAACAATATTGAATTGACTATCACTGTCGGTACAACAGCCGATGAGTGGTCTGCACAGTTAAAACAAAATAGCACTGAGTCGAACCGACTCAGTTTTAGTGTTATTAAACCAAAAGCAAAACCAGCTCATATCACCACACTTGCCGGGATCCACGATGAACGCTGGATATTAGATCAAGAACCCAACCACTTCACCTTGCAATTGCTTGGCACACAGAATAAGAACAGTATTAAAAAATTCACCAAAGCCAATAAGCTAACGGATAAAGTTGCAGTCTATCAAACACTGCGTAATAACAAAGAATGGTATGCTTTAATCTATGGTAGTTACGCTACAAAAGAAGCAGCGCAACTTGCTAAAAAGAAAATCGTAAATTCAAAAGTAAAACCTTGGTTACGTCGTTTTGATAGTGTTCAAGCTAAAATCAATACTGAAAAAACGGCTCATAAGCCTAAGCCACTAAAACCCAAAAAGAAATTACAAACAGCAAAATCACCCACTACTATTATTACCAGCCCGCCACTAACGGAAGCAAAAGATTCTTCTGCATGGCTATGGAGTCAAGATCCAAGGCACTACACTTTGCAATTACTTGGTGGGCGAAATGATAAAAATATTCAACAGTTTATTCGAAAATATAAGCTCAAAGGTAAAGCGGTTTATTTTCATACCCGCCACAATCAACGTAACTGGTATGCACTGGTTTATGGTA
>CAZIWG010000141.1:0-2258 GCA_964542925.1 uncultured Granulosicoccaceae bacterium
CTTAACTTCTGCCCACCGGAACTGAACACCGATAATGTCATTGATATTCGTGGTGGAAGACACATCGTTGTAGAACAAGCCATCAATGACAGTTTCATTGCCAATGATGTGCTGTTGAACCGTGAACGACGCAGTTTGATTATCACCGGCCCCAATATGGGCGGTAAATCCACCTATATGCGTCAATTAGCACTGATCTTGATTCTTGCTCATATTGGCAGCCATATACCGGCCACTTCAGCGAAGATAGGCATAATTGACCGCATTTTTACTCGAATTGGTGCATCGGATGATTTAGCCGGTGGTCGCTCAACGTTTATGGTCGAAATGACCGAAACAGCTAATATCCTGCACAATGCCACCTCACAAAGCCTTGTGTTGATGGATGAAATAGGAAGAGGAACAAGCACTTACGATGGGTTAGCGCTGGCTTGGGCCTGTGCAGAACGCTTGGCGGCTACAGATGGCCCCTATACTCTCTTTGCTACACACTACTTTGAACTCACTGAACTGGCTGAAGAACATGAAGGTATGCAAAATATCCACTTTTCAGCCGCTGAACATGCTCAGGGAATCGTCTTTCTTCATGAGATACATGATGGTGCAGCAAGTCGTAGCTATGGCTTACAAGTCGCTGCATTAGCAGGATTACCTGCAGATGTGCTTACCGTAGCACAGCAACATTTACAACGATTAGAAAATAAACCCGTTATTAAACAAGAGATTGAACTCATAGCTGTGAACGTTATTGAAAAAGCACTCGCCGATATAAACCCTGATGAGTTATCCCCCAAACAAGCCTTGGAAGCACTTTACCGACTAAAAACCTTATTCAATACAAAGAAATAAAGCACCCCCTAAAATATTAGCGTTATCTTATTGAAAAACATTACAAATTTTACCTTAGTAATACTAAAGTTTAGTGACCTTATTGCCGATAACCGAAATTAAGACTGTTAAGTCATATTTCATGGTGTCAGGCATAAAGGTATTATTGTGAAAATACAATTTCTTACAACGTTACCGCTACGCTTCAAGTTTGTCGCAATTGCCTTTTTAGGTATGTTAGCCATTGCATTAACAATGGGCATAGCTAACAAAATTTCGTCTACCAATCTAGAAAATCGTTTTAATACTGAGCAACTTTCCGTTCAAAAAAACCTATGGCAACGGATCATCCAAGCTCAATTCGAGAAACTTGAAATTGGTACAAGTAGTCTACGCAGAGATCAACGAATTCCTCACTCACTCTCTCAAAAAGATGATGATTTACTCAATGACCGTGCTGATCAGATTTTTAATCGCCTGCTTGGCGCAGGAATCCTCGAAGAACTGCAGATAACAGATAGCAATAATAAAATTAAATATCAATCCGAAGGAACTGCAACTAATGATGACACAACCATGCAGGTTGTAAAGATGGCGCTTAAAAATAAAGATATTAGTAAAAATATTGAAATAAGTAATAATGAATTGAAGAGTGTTATCGCATTTCCTCTTTTCTCAAGTGGTGAACTTGTTGGCACAGGTGTGTTCATTCAAAACTCACAAAAGTCCGTAGATATTTTCGCTGATGAAAATGAGTTAGATGCCTTCATCGTGTCTACTGATAACAAGCTCATGCATAGTACAAATACCGAACTCTATAAAAACATTATGCCAATTCTACCTACTCTTGGTGATAATTCAGTTTCATCTTATAAAACTAATGGTGAGCATTTTTCTGTTTCGATTCAGTCTATCCAAAATATGAATGATAAACCTATTGCTTATCTAGTCACTGCGAAAAACATAACTGAAAGCTATCTTGCAGAGAGAAATTCACAATTTCTCGTTTACATTAGTGTCACGCTTGGCATACTTCTTATTGTTGCTGCATTCTCTTACTTTATATTTTATTCACTTTCCCCCCTTAGCGAATTATTAATAACAGTACAAAAAATGCATTCAGGTGATACAACCGCGAGAATGGATGTAAAACATCATAATGAAGTCGGCGAACTTGGCAATGCCTTTAACAAAATGGCAGATGAAATGGTTGATACGCTTCATCATGAAATGATCGTCAAACAAGATCTTGAAGGAAAAATTGATTTATTACGCGACACCGTGCAGCAGATCGGCAAAGGTAATCTTAGCGCAGAAGTCATGGCATTCTCCGGTGATGAAGGAATCGACAAATTAGCCTCAGGTATTCAATCAATGATTGATAGCCTGAATGAATTAGTTTCTCAAGTGCAACAGTCAGGTATACAAGT
>CAZIWG010000142.1:0-2255 GCA_964542925.1 uncultured Granulosicoccaceae bacterium
CGCCGGAATGGACGAGTGGAATACCAAACAGCATGGGGGGTCTGGCCTAACGGACAGGGTGAAGCAAAGCCAGTACAACGAAAAGCAGGCCGAGCAAGAGACCATTGATTTTCTACGTCAGTATGTTCCTGCAAAAGCATCGCCCATGTGTGGGAATAGTATCTGTCAGGATCGACGTTTTTTAGCACGTTGTATGCCGGAATTAGAAGTTTTTTTTCATTATCGCAACCTGGATGTCAGCAGTATTAAGGAACTGGTTAAACGCTGGAAGCCTGAAATTTCAAGTGGTTTAACGAAACAGTCTTCACACCTTGCTATGGATGATGTGAAAGACTCTATTAACGAATTAATTTATTATCGTACCCACTTTATTAACCTGACGTCAGTCAGCTAATCCTTAAAGTATTCAGTCGAGTCAGTAACTCGACAAGCCCTTCCTAATATCGTGTCAATGGATTGACGTACAGATTTTTTCATTCTCTAATCTATTGATTTAACTATAAATAAAAAACTAACCCGGCGTGGCATGTGTTTTGCAATTTAGCTAATGCAAATACACAAATACAGATGATTACTATTTATATATTATTTTAATAAAGGTTACTTTCTTAAGGAAAAGTCATGGCGAAGAAAGAAAAAGAAAAAGAAAAAGAAAAAGATCTTGATCTTGACGTAGAACAAACAGGTAAAAGCAAAACTAACCTGCTCATTATTGTTTTAATTGTTGTGATCTTAGCTGCTGGTGGCGGTGTTGCTGCCGTGTTTTTACTCGGTGGTGATAGTGAGGATGAAAAGGCTGGAACTAAAGGTGAAGACGCTGCACAGGTCGCACCGGCACATGCCATTTATTCTGCATTGCGCCCTACCTTTATTATCAACTTTGAAGACACAAAGAAGGCGCGTTACGTTCAATTAGATTTAACCGTCATGGCTCATGCGCAACATGCGATTGATTTAGTGCAAGAACATTCACCTGTTATTCGTAATAACATTATTACTATATTAAGTGGCCAGAAGTATGAAGTGTTAAGTACGCTTGAAGGGAAGCAAAAACTGCGTGCTGATCTGTTAAATTCAATTAATCAGACGATTACCGCTGAAGTGAGCAATTCACCACCCGCTGAACATAAAGCTGATGACGGGCATGTTGCTGTACCTGTTGCGGGACAGTCTTATATCAAGGCTGTTTACTTTACCAGCTTAGTTATGCAGTAGAGGATGGCGTATGTCGGTTAATGAACTTCTATCCCAGGACGAAATTGATGCGCTACTGCATGGTGTTGATAGTGGTGACGTAGATACGGATGATGCTGATTTAAATGATGGTGTTGCACGGCAATTTGATTTTGCTTCGCATGACAGGATTGTTCGCGGCAGAATGCCAACCCTTGAAATGATTAATGAGCGTTTTGCCCGTCAGTTCAGAATCAGTATCTTTAATTTATTAAGACGTTCCGCAGAAATTTCAGTCAGTGGCGTGCAAATGCTTAAGTTCTCTGAATATCTGCACAGTATGTTTGTGCCCACCAGTTTGAATATTGTAAAACTTAAACCATTACGTGGGCCGGCTTTATGTGTGTTCGACCCTAAACTGGTTTTTATTCTAGTGGATAATTTTTTTGGTGGAACTGGGCGGCATGCAAAAATTGAAGGGCGTGAATTCACACCAACCGAACAGCGTGTTATTAGTTTAGTGCTTGAGCTTGCTTTTAAGGATTTGCAAGAAGCATGGAAACCGGTATTGCCTGTCGAGTTTGAGTTCTTAAGCCGGGAAGTTAATCCACAGTTTGCCAATATTGTAAGCCCGAATGAAGTGGTGGTGTTAAGCACTTTTCATGTGGAATTGGATGGTGGTGGTGGTGACTTTCAGGTCACACTTCCTTATTCAATGTTGGAGCCTATTCGTGAATTACTCGATGCCGGTTTGCAAAGTGATACAGCAGAAAAAGATGATCGTTGGACAACCTCACTTTTAGAAGAAATAAAACTGGCAGAAATACCATTGCATTCTGAGTTAAC
Source organism: uncultured Granulosicoccaceae bacterium (assembly GCA_964542925.1). Lineage (GTDB taxonomy): Bacteria > Pseudomonadota > Gammaproteobacteria > AKS1 > AKS1 > Sulfuriflexus. The sequence goes on from CAZIWG010000142.1 coordinate 2,020, forward strand.
CGAAGTTGATCTATCGCTGCGTGATGTCATGAATTTTAAAGAAGGTGATGTTATTCCTATTGATTTACCGGATGAAGTCACTTTGTTGAGTGGCGATATACCGCTGTTCCGTTGTGAATATGGCCTGTCGGAAGGGATGATGGCCGTTAAAATTAATCGCCCTGTTTATAAAGGGCTTCCCGTTGCTGATACGATATTGATGTTAGAAGGAGAAAATAATGAGTGATTCAGATAAT
>CAZIWG010000143.1:0-2178 GCA_964542925.1 uncultured Granulosicoccaceae bacterium
GGTGAACGTCGTTGGCGTGCAAGCCAGATAGCCGGTTTACACGAAATTCCTGCGGTTGTGCGTGATGTGCCAGATTCAGCGGCGATTGCGATTGCTCTGATTGAAAATATTCAGCGTGAAAATTTAAATCCTATTGAAGAAGCGCGTGCCTTACAGCGTTTACTCAATGAATTTGATATGACCCATCAACAAGCAGCTGAAGCGGTAGGTCGTTCACGTGCATCGGTGTCTAATTTGCTGCGCTTGCAGGAATTGAATGATCAAGTTCAACAAATGTTGATTAAGGGTGAGCTTGAAATGGGGCATGGGCGAGCCTTATTGGGTTTGCGTGGGACAGCCCAGCTTGCGGCCGCGGTTAAAGTAGCGCAAAAAGGACTTTCTGTACGTGAAACAGAGCAAATGGTGCGCCGAGAAACAGAAAGTGAAAAACGTGCACGACCAAAAACCACCCATATAGACCCTGATATTCGTCGCTTTCAGGAACAGTTATCAGAAAAGTTAGGTGCAAAAGTACAAATCCAACATTCAGCACGGGGTAAAGGTAAGTTGGTGATCGATTATAATAGCCTCGATGAATTAGACGGGATCCTCGGGCATATCAAGTAGATGGCAGATTATTTAATATCCTACTGAATCAGTAAGCTATTAAATAGTCAGGGTTTATACCGCTATCATTGACCCTGTCTATACGAATCTATATACTTCGCGCCCGTACCCAAATCAGCTTTATTGTGGTACGTAAAAATGAAACTAATGCTATGCGCAGACAACTGATTTTTATTGGAATAATGGTTGGACTTGCTGCAGGGATTGCCTTTTATATGAAGGGGATGCTCGGAATAGCGGCTGTATTATTTGGTAGCGGAATTTCATTGAATAACATGTTCTTGCAACATCGAGCTATGCGACGAGCTAAAACTCAGGCGCGAGCGGATGCAGAACATAACTTGCGACTCATGATGAGTTGCTCGATACAAAGATTTATCGCGACAGTTGTGTTGTTCGCACTCGGGATGGGTGCACTACAGCTGCCTCCACTTGCCGTCATTGGCGGGTTTGGTGTGGCGCTGGTAACACAGTATGTTGGCGACCCAAATTTTAAAACTTTGAGAACGTGAGATCATGGCTGGCGATACGCTAACTTCAACTGCCTATATCAAGCATCACTTGCAAAACCTGACTTATGGCCAACATCCTGATGGAAGTTGGGGTCTCGCACATAGTGCGGAACAAGCCAAAGAAATGGGTTTTTGGGCGATACATGTAGATACGATGTTTTGGTCCATCCTTCTGGGTGTGATCTTCCTATATTTCTTTAGTAAAGCGGCACGAAAAGCAACAGTAGGTGTACCGTCTGGTTTACAAAACTTTGTTGAATGGATTGTTGAATTTATTGATACCAGTGTTAAAGGTTCATTTAGCGCTAAAAATGACTTAGTTGCACCATTAGCTTTAACCGTTTTTGTTTGGGTCTTCTTGATGAACTTCATGGATTTGATTCCAGTTGACTTCATCCCGGCTGCATTTGAACGATTTATTGCACCGATGTTTGGTATTGATCCACATGCCGCCTTTATGAAGGTTGTACCTTCTACCGATCCAAACGCAACATTCGGCATGGCAATTTCAATTTTTCTTTTGACCATTTTCTATAGTCTCAAGATTAAGGGTGCCGGTGGTTTTGCCGCTGAATTAACGCTGATGCCATTCCAATCAAGTAATAAGGTTGTTCAGGGTATTTTAATCCCTATCAACTTCTTACTTGAATTTGTATCATTGATTGCGAAACCTATTTCATTGTCATTGCGACTATTCGGCAACATGTACGCCGGTGAGATGATCTTTATTTTGATTGCTATTATGTTTAACGCCGGTTTAACGTTAGGTATCTTCGGTGGTTTCTTACATCTTGGTTGGGCAATCTTCCATATCCTTATTGTTACCTTGCAGGCGTTTATCTTTATGACGTTGACTATCGTATATATGGAAATGGCACATACGCACCACTAAATTTATACATACTAACTTTTTATTAATTTTAATTTTTAAAGAACAAACTTAGGAGATAATCATGGAAACAGCACTACTCTACATCGCAGGCGCTATTATGATGGGCTTAGGTGCACTTGGTGCAGCTGTGGGCATTGGTGTATTGGGCGGACGCTTCCTTGAAGGCGC
>CAZIWG010000144.1:0-2163 GCA_964542925.1 uncultured Granulosicoccaceae bacterium
ATTAATGCCCATGGCACGTCGACACCGGCAGGTGATGCCGCAGAATGCCAAGCAGTAAAATCAACCTTTGGTGGCCATGCTTATAAATTGGCAATGAGTTCCACTAAGTCAATGACAGGTCATGGCTTAGGTGCTGCAGGTGGTATGGAAGCTATTTTCACGGCACTGTGTATTCGTGATCAGGTTGCCTCGCCAACAATTAATATCTTTAATGCAGACACGGAAGCCGGTTGTGATCTGGATTTTGTACCCAACACAGCACGCGACATGAAAGTAGAAACGGCCTTGTCGAATTCGTTTGGTTTTGGTGGCACCAACGGTACGTTAGTGATTGGTAAGTTACGTTAATTCTTTTTTAACGGCATGGCATTGTGCAACCGACAGAATCTGAAGCTTTAACAATCTACCCGCTTGATCAGCCTATTGATTTTACTGAACTACATCGTGTTAATCCGCAACGTTATCCTTTTATATTAGAAAGCAGTGCGCAGGCTGAAGATGTGCTGGCGCTGAATGCTCGAGCTGGCCGCAGTAAAGAGCATGCTCGTTATGACATCTTGTTTGCCTTTCCCGAGCGAACATTAACATTAAATTCTGATAATCAATTATCCGGTGCAGCAATGGATAAGGAAAAAGATTTTCTATCTAATCTGGATTTAAACTGGCTAAAGAACAAAAGAGATGTATTAATAGAGAAAACAGATTTACCTTTTACGGGTGGCTGGTTCGTTTATTTAAGTTATGAACTTGCAGGACAAATTGAAACACGACTTGCCTTACCTTGCTCAGATAAGAAATCCATTGTTGCGAAACTAACGCGTATTCCGGTTGCGATTATTTATGATAAACACAGTGGTATTCAGACCGTTGTTGCCGAGGCAAGTTGTGCATCCAAAGTGGATGTATTATTAAAAGATATTAAATCTATTCCAAGCCAATCAGCCGCTAATAAAAAAATTGCAATTAATTTAAAAGAAGAAGATGCTGCTAAATATTTGAGTGCAATTGATGAAGTAAAACACTACATTAAAAATGGTGATGTTTTTCAGGTTAACTTATCACGCTTATGGCAGAGTAAGGATGTTGAGTCTCTGGATGTAGTTGAATTATATCGTTCGCTTAAACGTACCAACCCTGCACCCTTTTCCGCTTATATTCATGATGATAACTACAAAATAATAAGCTCTTCCCCCGAGCGTTTAGTTAAAGTAAAAAATGGTCGTGTTCAAACTCGGCCGATTGCCGGTACCCGTGCACGCGCAAATGAAACCGCCGCTGATATTGAAAACTTACAGGAACTTATTGCCCACCCGAAAGAGCGTGCAGAACACATTATGCTGATTGACCTAGAACGAAATGATCTGGGGCGCATCTGTGTGCCGGGCAGCATTGTGGTCGATGAGTTAATGGTTCTGGAATCTTTCCAGCATGTGCATCATATTGTTTCCAATGTTATTGGGGATTTAAAAGAAGGTATTACCCCAGGTGAAGTTATTCGCGCTGTTTTTCCAGGTGGTACGATTACCGGTTGCCCTAAAGAACGCTGTATGCAAATTATTGCTGAGTTGGAAGCAATTCCACGCGGTGCGTATACCGGCTCTGTGGGTTATATTAATCATGATGGTAGTATGGACTTAAATATTTTAATTCGTACTTTTGAATTATCAGCAAAGCAATTAAAATTAAGAGCCGGTGCAGGGTTGGTGGCGGACTCGATTGCACAAAAAGAGCTGGACGAAACACGTGTAAAAGCAAAAGGTTTAATCGAGGCGTTAAACTGACATGGCGTTATTGAATAGCATTGTTAATGGCGAACTCACTTTGAAAATTTCAATTCAGGATCGTGGTTTTAATTATGGTGACGGTTTGTTTGAAACCATTGCAATGCTAAATCGTCAGCCACTTTTCTGGGTTGAGCATTATCAGCGTTTATTAAAAGGATGCAATGTTTTAGGTATCCATTGCCCAACCGAACAGAAACTAAAATATGATATAGAAAAACTAGCTCAATTAAGCCCTAATGTTAGTGCTGCGGTTGTTAAAATAATAGTTACACGCGGGAACAGCGAACGCGGTTATCAGTATGACGATAATTTAGTTCCGAATGTGGTCGTCTCCTTGTCAACGTATCCTTCTTATCCTTCTCGTTATTGGAGTGAGGGG
>CAZIWG010000145.1:0-2017 GCA_964542925.1 uncultured Granulosicoccaceae bacterium
ACTGAAGCAGGCTGTGATTTAGCCGGACTTGCCGGTCTTGATCCCAGTGCAATGATCGTCGAGATATTAAATGAAGACGGCACCATGGCACGTCGCCCGGATTTAGAAACATTTGCAAAAGAGCATGATTTAAAAATCGGCACCATTGAAGACCTGATTAGTTATCGTTTGAAGAATGAAAAAACAGTCGAGCGAGTTTCTGAATGTGACTTCCACTCTGACTACGGTAATTTTAAATTGATTGCTTATCGCAATAGTTTGGATGGCTTAATGCATTACGCATTGCTTAGTGTTGATGGTGAGGTAGACTCCAATGAACCTGTAGTAGTTCGTGTGCATATGAAAAATACCTTAACCGATGCTTTTGGTTCTAAGGATTCAAAGACATGGCCGTTACAAGATGCACTTAAACAGGTTTCACAAGCAAAGCAGGGCGTGGTGGTGGTATTAAGCCTGCCCGATGAAGACGCTTCAATTTTGCAATGGATATCTGCGCAATCAAAGGTTGAGGAATGTGATGTAGTAAAAATCAAACAACCTGCGGATATCAGAACTGATGGTGCCGGTGCGCAAATATTAATGGATCTTGGTGTTAAAAAGATGAGTTTGATGACTGCACCAAAAGTTATTCATGGGCTTGCTGGTTTTGGTCTGGAAGTAGTGGATTATGTTTCTGGTAAAGATTAGTAGATATGTATGACAGCTAGAAAACAACAGTATTTTAAACGTTAAGAAATAAACAATTATTATCCAACAGAACAACGAAGAGAAAAACAATGAGTGAAAGTAAAATAATCGAAGGCAGCCTGCAATATAAAGATGGACGATTTGCCATTGTAGTTGCGCGTTTTAACGGATTTATTGTAGAAAGTTTGCTTGATGGTGCGATGGATACTTTGCTTCGTCATGGTGTTTCAGCATCTGACATAACTGTTGTTCGTGTGCCTGGTGCATTTGAATTGCCGGTTACCGTTCAAGGGTTAGCGCAGTCGGGTAACTACAATGCCATTATTGCCTTAGGTGCTGTAATACGTGGCTCCACACCACACTTTGATATTGTTGCAAATGAATCAGCAAAAGGGTTGTCTGCGATAGCGCTTGATCACGGTATGCCAATTATCAATGGAATTTTAACTACTGAGAATATTGAGCAGACTATAGAACGTGCCGGTACCAAAGCAGGTAACAAAGGTGCAGAAGCTGCAGCTGCGGCAATTGAAATGGTTAATATCTTCAAGCAGCTGGCTTAGTGCTGATTTATTTGTAATGTCGGATATTGAAAATAATAAAGCTACATCGAAAAAAGGTGTCGCCAAGGCAAGAGGTAAATCTCGTCGTCTTGCTATGCAGGCTATTTATCAGTGGCAGATGACCGGCGACAGTATTGCTGACATCAAGCAACAGTTCATCGATGAAAATAATATGGCAAAACTTGACGCAGACTTTTTTTCTGAAGCGGTCAGTGGTGTTGCTTCATCGATAAGTGAGTTAGACCCTCTATTAGAAAAATACATGACGCGAAGTATTGAATCAGTTGATCCAGTTGAACGTTCTATACTGCGCCTGGCAACGTTTGAGTTTGTTAATCGTTTTGATGTGCCATACCGCGTGGTATTAAATGAAGCGGTAAATATCACAAAAGAATATTGCGCTGAAAACAGTCATACCTTTGTCAATGCTGTTTTAGATAAAGTGGCTAAAGAAGTTCGTCATATAGAAGTACAAACTGCCGGTTCCTGATAGTTCTGTTCTATCACCAATCATAATAGCGAATGGCTAATTTATATGAGTAGCGAATTCGATATCATAAAAAAATATTTCACTTTTCCAGATAGTCGGGATGATGTGTTTATTACCAGTGGCGATGATTGCGCCGGTATAACTGTCCCGGAAAATAAACAACTATTAATTACTGTTGATACTCTGATTGCCGGGGTACATTTTCCCTTTGAAACCAGTCCCGAAGATATTGCTTATAAATCCGTAATGGTTAATTTAAGTGATTTAGCTGCCATGG
>CAZIWG010000146.1:0-2003 GCA_964542925.1 uncultured Granulosicoccaceae bacterium
CTGTTCTTGGTGCTAATGAGAACGGCATGCAGATTGCCAATACAATACAAAAGTCTCCATGGTTAGGGTTAAGGTTTATTGGCTATTTCGACGATCGAGCTGCGGTTGATGACAGGAGAACATGGACTGGTGAGGTTGGCGGTTCAATTGCTACGCTGATCACAGAAGCTCATGCCGGTAAGATAGATATCATCTACATATCATTACCATTGACCGCACAACCAAGAATCATTAATGTGATTGATAAATTAGCAGATACGACCACATCAGTTTACTTAGTGCCAGACTTTTTTGTTTTTAGCTTATTTCAAGGTAAATGGAGTAACATCGCAGGTATTCCGATCGTCAATGTTTTTGACACGCCGTTCTGGGGGGTTGATGGATGGCTAAAACGTATTCAAGACGTTTTGATTACGTTAATCATTCTTGTGCTAATCTCTATTCCAATGATCCTGATTGCAGTCGCAGTAAAATCTACATCGTCTGGTTCGGTGTTTTTCAAACAGCGCCGATATGGAATTAATGGCGAAGAAATAGATGTTTGGAAATTTCGGACAATGCACGTGTCAGAAAATAGTGGAAAGGTAGAACAAGCCATACGCAATGATCCGCGTGTAACAAAATTAGGATCATTTCTTCGGCGTACTTCACTAGATGAGCTGCCGCAGTTTTTTAATGTAATTCATGGGGATATGTCGATCGTAGGACCTAGACCACATGCTGTTGCTCATAATGAACAATATAGACAGCTTATCAAAGGTTACATGCTTCGACATGCAGTTAAGCCTGGAATTACAGGATGGGCACAAATCCATGGATGGCGTGGTGAAACTGATACATTGGATAAAATGGAAAAGCGGATTGAATATGACTTGTGGTATATTAGGCATTGGTCTTTCTGGCTGGATATTAGGATTATACTAATGACAATTGTCCGTGGGTTCCGTAATAAGAACGCCTATTAATTTGATAATATATAATGAACGCTGTTACTAAAGGGCTTATTGATATTAAATCGATAAATATTTAGTCTATATTGTTGGCGTGGGTTGTTTTATGATATGCGATGTGATTAATCGTTGAATATGTGGGAGGAAGTATGCGCAGACTAAATTTTATTTTTTATAAAATTAGTACTAATCTATTTATTGTCGTTGTAGTGTTTTTATATGCGAGTGGTTTTTCAGTAACTTATGCCGATAGCAGCGCTGAAGGGTTATATGCTTTGGGAGGTAAATTTTACCCTGTTTTAAGTGTGGATACACTCTACAATGACAACGTACTACTTCAGGATAAGAATGAAAAAGATTCAATTGTAATCGTTACTGCACCAAGATTAAAGTATGATTTTGAAGGAAACATTACTCAGTTCTCAATAGATATGGGTGTTGAAAATGGTTACTACACACATAGTCACAATGATAATTATTTAGATGCTGATACTAAGATAAACTTTTCAGTTTATCCCACAGAGCGAGTGTCATTCTTTGGAGCAGCAGGATATAAAACAATACACGAAGTGAGAGGATCAGGTAGTCAGTCAGGACGTTTTGCAACTGAGTTTTCAAATCCTGATAGATATAGACTTTGGCAGGCAACTGCAGGTTTAAAGTATGGAGTTGAAGAAGTTGGTATGCCTCGCCTTGAAACATCGTATCATCATGATGAAAGACGATATACCAACAATCGCCGAAGAACCAGAATACAAGATCGCAACATTGATGCTATTAATACGATTTTGTTTTACCAAATCATGCCGAGTACATCGTTATTGATTCAGGGTAACGTCATGAGACTCGCGTATAAAAAAGGCTTTATCGATGGTGATTTAGACAGTAGTCAATATACTGTGTTAGGTGGATTGACATGGCAGGCAACTTACCAGTCAGAAGGTTTTTTCAAAGTAGGCTGGAATCAGAAATTCTTTGATGAGTCTGCTCGTGGAGACTCATCGAATTTTTCATGGGAAATCGGTGTTAATTGGGAACCGTTAACATACTCGA
>CAZIWG010000147.1:0-1985 GCA_964542925.1 uncultured Granulosicoccaceae bacterium
TTCATTCCGACTATCATCGGGGTTGGCGGGCAGGACTGGCCCGCGGTGGCCGCCGGGCAATAACATTGCACCTTTACAACCGTCAGCACCCATTCCCGTTAAGATAACGGCTAAGGTATTTTTTGGCACAACTTTATTAATCGATGCATAGGTTACATCAACCGAGGGCTTGTAGGTTTGATTTGGAATTTCATCGACAATTCGCAAAGTTAACTGACCGGCAACTTTTTCCACAATCATTTGTTTTCCGCCCGGCGCAATATACGCAGAACCGGCTTTTAATTTATCGCCCGACTCGGCTTCTTTTACATGTATCTTGCATTGCTGATCCAATCTCTCAGAAAAAGCCCCCGTAAAACTACCCGGCATATGTTGAATAACAACCACAGGCACAGGAAAGTCTTCAGGCAGGTCTACCAATACTTTTTGTAATGCAACCGGACCACCCGTGGATGTACCAATCGCAACCAAGTTGATCTTTGCTGACAAATTCTCTTTTGCTTTTAAAATCGGAGAAGCGGCTCTTACCGGTGTGCCAGTTTTTTCTGATTTTATGTCCGTCGCAGATGTTCGGTTAACCGTGCTAGATGACGATGAGTTATTCCTAAGTGAAGGGCTACCATAACCTAAAGCTTTAACTCGCTGGCAAAGCAATTTCTTTGCTTCTTCTTTATCTTTTGAAATATCTTCAAAACGCTTGGGAAGAAAATCAACCGCGCCAGCATCCAGTGCATCTAAAGTTGATTTAGCGCCATCGGTTGTTAATGAAGAAAACATAATGATAGACGTAGGCGTTGACTGCATTATTTTACGTGTTGCAGTAATACCATCCATAATGGGCATTTCAATGTCCATTGTGACAACATCAGGCTTTAAATTTTTGACTGCTTCAATTGCCTGCTCACCATTTTCAGCAAGGCCAACAACTTCAAGCATTGGGTCTGATTCCAGAATTTCTTTTACACGGCGTCTGAAAAAACCCGAATCATCAACAACTAAAACACGAATTGCCATTTAGTATCCTCACCACTTATATATCCATAAACCTGACTAAAAAGCCTGACTCGGTTACTTGCAAAATAAGCAACTTGCGTGATAACAGCCCTTTAAACATAGCGTTTCATTAAACCTGGCACATCAAGAATAATAGCAATGCCGCCATCACCGGTTATTGTCGCACCCGCAAGACCAGAGAGCCCTTGCAATAGCGCACCCAGTGGTTTGATTACAACTTCTTCCTGACCAATTAATTCATCAACTAGGAAGCAAACTTTTTGTGTACCAATCGACACAACAACAACATGGCCGTCTTTCGGAAGATCAGCACCCATTTCACCTTTTACCAGCCAACGTTTCAAATAGAATAAAGGCAAGGTTCGTTCCCGAACAATGGTGACAAGTTGCCCATCCATAATATTTGTTTTTTCAAGATCAAGATGGAATATTTCATTAACATTGACTAAGGGCAAGGCAAACATCTGGTCGCCTAGTCTTACCATCAAGGTCGACATGATGGCCAAAGTGAGGGGTACTTTAATTTCAATCCGACTACCTTTACCCCATTGGGAATGCACTTCGACTGAACCATTCAGCTGGGTGATACTGGTTTTAACAACATCCATTCCCACACCACGACCGGAAATATCCGAAATTTCTTTCTTTGTTGAAAAACCGGGTTCAAAAATCAAATTATAGGCTTCATGGTCGTCAATTCTGGCTGCCGCATCCTTATCAAACATGCCCCGTTCAACCGCAATGTTACGTAGTACATCAGCATCCATCCCTTTACCATCATCTTCGATTGACAGTAAAATATGGTCACCTTCCTGTGATGCAGACAAAATAACGGAACCCTGCCGCTCTTTGCCGGCTGCAACACGGTCATCCGGCATTTCTATACCATGATCGACTGAGTTCCGAACAAGATGCACTAGTGGATCCGCTAAAGCTTCAACCAAATTTTTATCCAAGTCCGTATCTTCACC
>CAZIWG010000148.1:0-1966 GCA_964542925.1 uncultured Granulosicoccaceae bacterium
TCCCCCCACCACCCTTACCACAAGAATCCAAAGACTGGGCCTGAAAGAATTTAAGCCAATATAAAGTGCGGTCTAGGTTGGTTTCTTTTCGCTGGATAACCCACCCCAAAAACCGGTTTGCACAGGCAGAATCAAGGTCGGCTTCCGGCCCAGACTGTGTGAAAACGTGGATTACAGATGTTTTCTCAAGAGACAAGTTTCTCATTGTTTTAAAATTTCAGATTAAGCTATTTTGAGCTTACTGATTTTGTTGATATGGATAGTAATTCATTTAAAACATCTATATTCCAGCTTTTATTCTAGAAAATGCAGGCCTGTCAGGCCGTCATTGCCTCCATCAAAGGTACTGCTCCCATAATTTTCAGTACGCGTTTTAGATTGTATGCGAGCACATGCAAACTCATTTCTGCGCCAGCTTTTTTCAAGGTTTTCATTTGAAAATGCGTTGAACCCATCCAATACTTTATCGTACCAAAAGGGTGCTCGACCGTTGATCTACGGATTTTCATCATATCGGGTTGCTGCTCAAGTCTAGCATCGACAACCTCTAATACGGTTTCATGTTCCCAACGACTGATGCGTCGATATTGACCTGTGGTGCATTGTGCCTTGATAGGACAACTCAAGCATGCCGATGACCAATAACGCCTTATAATCTTTCCCTTTTCTTCCCTGCTAAAACGATATGTTGCCTGCTCTCCGCCAGGGCAATCATACGTATCTGATTCATGTCTATAGATAAAGTCACGTTTCCCAAAAAGGCCTTTTGCCTGGTTTCCTGATGTCTGTGGTTTAGGTAAAAAGGGAGTGATGCCCGATTGCTCACACTCTAATATTTCCTCGCCTTTGTAATACCCTCGGTCAGCAACAACCCTTAAGTTATCACTTCCGATAACTGTTTTTGCCTGTTTAGCAATTCTGGATAATTGGGCTCTGTCACTACCGATATTCGTAACCTCATGCGTCACAATAATATGATGTTTCGTGTCTACAGCAGCCTGAACGTTATAACCAACAACCCCTGTACCACGGGTTTTCATAGAACGTGCATCAGGGTCAGTGAGTGAAATTTGTTTGTCCGGCGTGGCTTCTAACGCCACTTCAATTTTATTCAGCCGTTTGACTTCATCTTTAAGAGTAGAAATCTTGTTTTCGAGTCGTTCAACTCTCACTTTAGCGACCAACGCTTCTTGACGGTCGGCGCTGTCTATTTGACTTAAATATTTTGCAATGCTTTCATTAATGAGGTTTAAGCGATATTTTAATTTGGCACGTGTGAAGTTTAAATCACGATGATTGACTGCCTTAAACTTACTGCCATCAATAGCAACAAAAGCATCAGAAAATAAATCGAGTTTGCGACATATCATGACGAATTCACGGCAAACAGATTGAATAGCTTTGGTGTTGTTTTTGCGGAAATCAGCAATCGTTTTAAAATCAGGGGTCAACCGTCCGAGTAACCACATAAGCTCAACATTGCGTTGCGTCTCATGTTCAAGGCGGCGGCTAGATTGAACGCGATTTAAATAACCATAAATATAGATCTTCAACATTGTTGCGGGATGATAGGAAGGACGACCTGTCTCGGCAGGTATTATTTTAAACCCCATCTTGCACAAATCCATCTCATCAACAAATACGTCAATAACTCTTACAGGGTTATCTTCTGCTATATAATCATCAAGCTGATCGGGGAACAGGGTCGATTGCATCCGGCTTTCCCCTTCAACAAAACGCTTCATTAATTTCTTCGCCTCTATTACGATAACAATGCGATAGATATAGCACATTGCTTAATAATATGGACTGTCCTGCGTTTTCACACAGCCTGGGCCAAAAGCAGACGCAAGCCGGTCCAAACCATTCGGGCAATATCGCGGTCCGGGTCTAACTCTCGTTCATAATCCACATAACATATGATTTAGCCTTCACGGTCTGGCAGATGTCCTTGCTTCCGGGGCCG
>CAZIWG010000149.1:0-1965 GCA_964542925.1 uncultured Granulosicoccaceae bacterium
ACCCCCGACATTCGCCTTGTAAGGGCGACGCTCTCCCAGCTGAGCTAAGCACCCAAGAGGAAGAAATATCTCTATTTCCTAACTACCCCTTGTTCAGAGGCGCGCTAGTTTACGGCATCTTTTAGAGCTTTACCAGCCTTAAATCCAGGAACATTTGACGCCTTAATTTGGATGGGTTCGCCAGTACGTGGGTTACGTCCGGTACGGGCTGCACGCGCACGAACAGAAAAGGTACCAAACCCTACTAGTGTGACTTGATTGCCACCTTTAAGAGCATTTAAGATAGCATCAAGTGCACCATCAAGTGCGCGTGTTGCTGACGCTTTTGAAAGATCTGCACTTTCTGCAACAGCATCGATTAATTCAGCTTTATTCATTCGGTTTAACTCCCCTGTATTGTTTTTTATTTCCAATCATTGTCATCTACGGCTATAAACGACATTTCTCTTATCCCACAGCCCCAGATACCTGTCAAGCAAGCTTATTGTGACATGAAATAATTTAATTAAACTGTGATGCGTTCAACATGATCAGCATTTAAAGTTCATTAAACAACTTCAAGTAGTTAGCCATCATGATTAATAAAAATTTGAGGTGTTAGTTGCAAGCAGGCATAAAAAAAGCCAGCAAAATAATTTGCTGGCTCTGTTAATTTTCACATTTCTGAGTATTTAACTCAGTGATGCTGTAACGGTTTACCTTTACCTGAAGATGGCTTTGACTTAGTACTTGAACCTGTAGGCTCATCTTTTACTAGAGGTTCAGGCATACGCGTCAGTGCGACTTCCAATACTTCATCAATCCAGCGGACTGGCTTAATATTGAGTTGATCGACAATTGTTTTAGGTATATCAACCAAATCACGCTCATTTTCATGAGGAATGAGTACTGTTTTTATCCCACCACGGTGTGCTGCAAGTAGCTTTTCTTTCAATCCACCAATAGGAAGCACTTCACCTCGCAGAGTGATTTCACCTGTCATGGCGACATCTGCATGAACAGGAATCCCTGTTAGCGCTGATACCATGGCGGTGCACATGCCAGCGCCGGCACTAGGGCCATCTTTCGGAGTTGCACCATCTGGCACATGGATATGGAAATCAAATTTCTGATAAAACTCAGGATCAATACCTAAGCCTTCCGCACGTGTACGTACGACGGTCATGGCTGCGTGAATAGATTCTTGCATCACATCACCCAACTGACCGGTATAAAGCGCTTTACCTTTACCCGTACTCGCTGCCGCTTCAATGGTTAATAAATCACCACCCACTTCAGTCCATGCCAAGCCGGTTACTTGACCTACTTGATCACTCTTTTCTGCTTCACCATAACGGAAACGCTCAACACCCAGATATTTCTCTAAATTTTCTGATGATACGTTCACCTGTTCATCACGAGGATTAAGCAAAATATCTTTCACCACCTTACGACAAATCTTCGACAATTCACGTTCAAGACTACGCACACCCGCCTCACGCGTGTAATAACGAATAATGTCAGTAATCGCTGAATCAGCAATCTCAATTTCTTTTTCCAACAAACCATTGTTCTTGATTTGTTTAGGTGCCAGATAACGTCTCGCAATATTCAGCTTTTCATCTTCGGTGTAACCAGAAAGACGTATCACTTCCATACGGTCTAGCAATGGTCCTGGAATATTCATGCTATTAGCTGTTGCAACAAACATGACATCAGATAAATCATAATCCACTTCAAGATAGTGATCATTGAAAGCATGATTTTGTTCTGGGTCAAGTACTTCCAATAATGCTGAAGCAGGATCACCACGAAAATCTGTCGACATTTTATCCAATTCATCTAATAAGAATAATGGGTTACGTGTTCCGGCCTTAGTCAGTTTTTGCACAATCTTACCCGGCATAGAGCCAATGTAAGTACGACGATGACCACGGATCTCCGCTTCATCACGCACACCACCTAACGCCATACGGGTATATTTAC
>CAZIWG010000150.1:0-1909 GCA_964542925.1 uncultured Granulosicoccaceae bacterium
CCTGTCAACTCGGCCATTCTCAGGGTGCGTAGCGAAGCGGAGCACCCTGAGAACATTATTATTATCAGGCAACCATTCCCTGATATCTACTATACTCGCCGATAAATCAGGCATAGTTGACAAGATACTAATATCCTGAGCTTTTGCGTGGTTTTTCTGCAGTATTGACCTTAAAATCAGGATATTTTACCTGCTATGTAAATTATCCTGTAAAACATACCTATTAGTTGGTATTATCCAGTCAATCAGGCAGTCTAACAAGTATAGTTATTCATTTTATAATCCGTTTTATCATTTATGTCAATTAAAATATCTAAAACTAATTTGCTTGAGGATGTTCGTGATACTCTGCGACGACTTCATTATTCGATTCATACTGAGAGAGCTTATTGTGATTGGATATTGCGTTTTGTTCACTTTCATCATTTACAGGAAAGAGAGGCTTTGCTGATTGAGTCTGAGAAAAAAGTCGAGGACTTTTTGACGCATTTGGCAGTACAGGCTAATGTAGCCGCTTCTACCCAGAATCAGGCTTTTAATGCTTTGGTATTTTTGTATAACCGGGTGTTGAAACATTCTTTAGAGGGTGTGGATGCAGCACGAACACGCAAAGAAAAAAGAATACCCGTGGTATTAACGCGTGAAGAGGTTAAGCTGGTGTTAGCTTTTATGGAAGGTACTTCGGACTTGGTAGTTAAGTTGTTATACGGCGGTGGTTTGCGTATTACTGAGGCGGTGCGTCTTAGGGTTCAGGATATAGATTATGGTTTTAAACAAATAACGGTACGCAATGGTAAAGGGTTATCAGATCGGGTTACACCATTTCCTGAAAGCTTGGCTCCTCTCTTGCATAATCATCTGGAGCGGGTTAAGGCGATTCACGAACAGGATTTAGCGGCTGGATTTGGTTCTGTTTATCTTCCACATGCGTTATCACGAAAATATCCAAATGCGGAAAAAGAGTGGCAATGGCAGTTTGTGTTTCCTAGTCGTAATTTATCCGTTGACCCGCGTAGTGGTATGACTCGGAGACATCACATTGATCAATCATCGGTCAATAAGGCGATTAAGCAGGCGGTACGTAAAGCAGGCATTGTGAAGAAGGTGAGTGCACATACTTTCAGGCATAGTTTTGCGACGCATTTATTACAGAGAGGTACCGATATTCGGACTATTCAGTCTTTGCTTGGTCATAAGGATTTAGAGACGACTATGATTTATACGCATGTTTTAAAACAAGGTGGTGAGGGCGTAGTTAGCCCGTTAGATGATTTGTAATTTTTAGGGAGCAGATTAAAGAAGTATAAGGTGTGATTAAAAGTAAAGTAACAATAGGTAGAGCAAATTTCAGTCAGTTATGTTTCAACAAGAATTGCGGACTGAAGTTCGCTTGTCAATCAGCGTTTAAAACTTTCCTCCTCCCTTCTAATACAAAAGAACTGATTTGTATTAGAAGGGTTGGCTAACTTGATTTACAGTCACTATGTGGTTCAATTAAACTGAACCATTACTTTCCGTACATATTACCCATCGTAGTAAAACCAAGTCGGCTGAGTTCTTGAGCTAACAGGAATGTCGACCTTGCTCAGTCTCACTCTCATTGCTTTATCTAGCTAACTAACCTTTAATTGTATTAAAACTAACCCACCAAAAACTGTCGCATCATTCCCAGGTCTTCATGCTCCAGATTATGGCAATGGTAAAGAAATAAGCCTTTGTAATCCTGGAATGGCTTAATTATTTCGATTTCTTCACCCGGCATCAGCAAAACAGTATCTTTCCAGCCGGAATCAATAAATCCATCTTTAACAGTTGCATACTCCTGCTGTCGCATACTGCCTGGTTTTCTGGAAATAATCTGGTATTGTTGACCATGTAAATGAATAGGATGAGCCATAGACATCATCAT
>CAZIWG010000151.1:0-1819 GCA_964542925.1 uncultured Granulosicoccaceae bacterium
ATTCACTTGCCACGCGCTGAAAAAGCAACTGAGGAAGATGAAGAAGCACCTGCCGAAGAAGTGGATTCTGAAGACACTAGCGAAGAAGAAAGTTAATTCTTCTTTGCTGTTGTCATTATTGACAGCAGCGGCATAGAACGAGAAGCCGGCATTGAGTCAAAGTATTAATTTAATTGTTGGTCTGGGTAATCCAGGCAATGAATATGTTGATACTCGACACAATGCCGGCTTTTGGTTTTTAGATGAGTTAGCTCGCATGTATCATGGTAATTTCAAAAACGATAAGAAGTTTTTTGGTGATGCTGCAAAAATACATATTCATGGTGAAGATGTCTGGTTATTAAAACCGAATACCTTTATGAATCTAAGTGGTAAGGCGCTTCAGGCTTTAGCGCAATTTTATAAAATCAATCTTGAAAATATAGTTGTTGTTCATGATGAACTGGATCTTGATCCCGGTGTTGCGCGATTAAAAAAAGGTGGCGGACACGGCGGGCATAATGGCCTAAGAGATATTAGCACCAGATCAGGTAAAGATTTTTGGCGTATACGCTTAGGAATTGGTCACCCTGGCGATAGAAACAAAGTGACTGGTTATGTTTTAAGTAAAGCCTCAACCGACGATAAGATTTCAATAGAACGTGCAATTGATAATGCATTGCATGTCATCCCTGATATTATTTCAGGTGAAATGCAAAAAGCAATGCATAAACTGCATAGTGCTTAAAAATATTAAAGGTTAAATTATGGGATTCAAATGTGGCATTGTAGGCCTGCCAAATGTAGGTAAATCAACACTCTTTAATGCGTTAACAAAAGCAGGCATTCAGGCAGAGAACTATCCTTTTTGTACGATTGAACCTAATGTGGGTGTTGTCCCGGTTCCCGACCCACGTCTTGATGCGTTAGCCAATATTGTAAAACCTGAACGTGTATTGGCAACAACAATGGAGTTTGTAGATATTGCAGGCCTGGTTGCGGGTGCTTCAAAAGGGGAAGGTTTAGGTAATAAATTTCTGGGTAATATTCGTGAAACTGATGCAGTTGCGCAAGTGGTACGTTGCTTTGAAAATGATGACATTGTGCATGTGGCTGGCAAGATAAGCCCGCTTGATGATATTGAAGTGATTAACACTGAACTGGCCTTAGCCGATTTGGAAAGTATAGAAAAGTCATTACTTAAAGTACAAAAGGTTGCCAAGTCCGGCGACAAAGAAGCCAAAGTTAAAATGGCCGTGCTGGAAAAACTGAAAGAACATCTGGACAAAGGTGAACAGGCACGCACATTAGGTTTGGATGAAGACCAGCAATTATTAGTGCGTGATCTGAATTTGCTAACAATAAAGCCTTTGATGTTTATTGCCAATGTTGCCGAAGATGGTTTTAGTGACAACCCATACCTCGATACCGTAAAACAGTTTGCTGAAAAAGAAGGTGCACCGGTGGTGGCCGTGTGTGCATCGATCGAAGCAGAAATGACCGAGTTAGAAGAAGATGAACTCAATGAATTTTTAGCCGACTTAGGCCTGGAAGAACCCGGTTTAAACAGGGTAATCCGTGCAGGCCATGACTTACTTGGTTTGCAAACTTACTTCACCGCCGGTGTAAAAGAAGTACGTGGCTGGACAGTAAAAGTAGGTGCAACTGCACCACAGGCTGCCGGCGTTATCCACACTGATTTTGAAAAAGGTTTTATTCGCGTAGAAACCATGGCCTATGACGACTTTATTCAATACAAAGGTGAGCAGGGCGCGAAAGAAGCGGGTAAGTTACGTTTGGAAGGTAAAGACTATATTGTGAAAGACGGTGATGTTTTGCA
>CAZIWG010000152.1:0-1745 GCA_964542925.1 uncultured Granulosicoccaceae bacterium
TTATATTTTTATATCCTGCTCGCCTTACCTGCGAGGCTCGTTGCTTAAATGCAGGATCTATTTGACCAGCAGCATTTAATCTTCCGACGAGTTCTTTTTGCAGTTTTTCAAGTTGTACATCATCATTACATTCTGGGATATCTGAAAATAAAGTATAAATGGCCTTGTGGTGCTTGTTCCTGACACTCGCTCCATCACCATCAACTATAACGCCAGTGATTAGCTTCGGTATATCACGTCCATATAATTGCGTTTTACCTGGATGAACAATAAGCCCTGCATCTTGTACAATCTTTGCAACACTATTGCTAAATAATTTATTAACATTTTTCCCAGAAAAAGTGAGATCATCAACAAAGACTGACATCACTCCTTCCTTGCGCAAGCAATATGAGTATATGCTCGAGTACATTGCATTGTTAGCCCAAAACGAAAGCGGCATACTTAACCTGCTTCCCGTAGGTATATGATCGTCATATGAACAAAGCTCTGCTAACAAACCAGCAACTTCTGGCGCTGAATTCATTGTGTACTGAAAATAATGATATATCGATTTTTTGGTTACAGATGGGTAGAACTTTTGTATATCCATTGTTAATACAGGATGATCGCCTATATGCACTTTCGCATTAGTTATATTGGATCGTCCTTTTATGCCAGAATGTAAATAATCTGGAACAGCTATTCTTACTAACATACTAGCAATACGCGTATGAACAACATCTAGCTCATAAGTAGGCGCTTGAATCTCTCTCTGTTTGCCATTTTTTTCAATGGGGAATACGCGGTAATTATTCTCAGATAATAAATCATTTAATTCATTAACTGACTTGCCTAGCAACTTTTCCAGTCGCTTTTTAGTGGTGAGATTATATAACGGTGAATCTTTTGGTGAATAAGATTTGTTTTTAGATTTAATGCGCGGCTTTCTTCTACGCTTCGTTGTTGGTTTCATTGCGTACGCCAACCCATTCCATTATTTTTATTATTTTATTGGCACACTTTAACCGCAACTTATCAGATGCTTTAGCAGCATCCATATTTTCTGAAAACAGCAGTAGAGACGAAACTGGGACCGAAAAGATTTCAGCATACTTTTGTAAGATATCCATAGAAACAGACTTACGACCGGACTCGATTTCTGAAAGGTACGATTTAGAAATTCTTAAATCTTCAGCAAGATCTACTTGCTTCATTTGATGAAACACTCTTATCTGTTTTAACGCTTCGTTCAACATATCAGTACCTTCATGATAATTACACAAGGGACCACTTAGTCATCGGTATGCACTCCGTCCAATGAATCAATCAGTTTGCAAACTAAGCGCAAAGATAACAACGCTAGTTTAACAACCCACCAAATGACTCTTTTACTGCATGGTCGGAGTTTTTTCCTCCTAAGTGTCTGCCAATAGTTGTTTGCAGCTTTTATAAAAAGCTTCATTACAGTTTCCTCCACGTTATAGGTCAATCACTATTGATCGACCTTCTCACCCAACGTGAAGAATGAGAGTTATTGGCAATAAACCCTGTGCTATCTCACCCATGGATTCCTATCCATGAGGTCCACATCTGGTACGATTGATATTCGATATCGTGGTAATAACGTAGCTAGTAACGTAATAACCTATAACGCGATACACGGATAACAGTTGTGCCTGTGGTACGGTAGGGGCGAACCCCCGCGGGACAAACCATCTCATCCCAATGCATAGCTGGTGAAGTATCATCTCATCCAAACAACG
>CAZIWG010000153.1:0-1716 GCA_964542925.1 uncultured Granulosicoccaceae bacterium
CAATGATGCGTCAATATTTGACCATTAAGGCGGAACATCCTGAGACCCTGCTGTTCTACCGTATGGGTGACTTCTATGAATTGTTCTTTGACGATGCACATCGTGCCGCTAAATTACTCGACATCACCCTCACCCACCGTGGCAAAACTAATGGTGAACCGATTCCCATGGCAGGTGTCCCCTACCATGCAGCAGATAACTATCTAGCACGTTTAGTTAAACTTGGTGAATCGATTGCCATTTGTGAACAAATTGGCGATCCCGCCACGAGCAAAGGCCCCGTTGAACGTAAAGTAATGCGGATTATCACTCCTGGCACGGTTACAGAATCGGCATTGCTAGATGATCGACAAAATATTTTACTGGTAGCGATACATCGTCAAGGTAAAGATCAAAAGCAGCGTTTTGGTCTAGCTTCGCTTGATATGAGTAGTGGCCGTTTTTGTATTTCAGAACTTGAAACGGAAACAGAACTTGCGGGTGAATTGCAACGCTTACAAGCAGCAGAAATTTTAGTGGAAGAAACCTCTTCGCTTGCCTCCTCACCAATACACCAAGCCTTAGCTCCGTGGTATTTTGAATTCAGTACCGCGCATCGCCAATTGTGTGAACATTTTTCAATCAATGATTTGCACAGTTTTGGTTGTGAAGATCTTAAAGCCGGTATTTGTGCTGCTGGTGCCCTACTGCAATATGTACGTAATACCCAACGCAGCCAGTTACCGCATATTCGTTGTTTACTAACTGAATCTCTGCATGACAGTGTTGTGCTTGATGCGACCACACGCCGCAATCTTGAGATTGATACCAATTTATCTGGTGGTGAAGAACATACATTACGGCACTTGATGGATAACACCGCCACTGCAATGGGTAGTCGTTTAATGCAAACCTGGCTTAATCGCCCTTTGCGCGATCATGCGGTGCTCAATAAACGTTATGCCGCTGTAACTAACTTGCGTAACAATGCGCACTACAACGACATTGCTGAAATTTTAAATGGTATGGGCGACTGCCAACGTATTCTTGCACGTATTGCGCTGCGTACAGCTCGACCTCGCGATCTCTCCACCTTACGCGATAGTTTAACTTTGTTACCTGCATTGAAAAAAACGCTTAAAGACTTACCCAATTTATTAAGCGATATTCAATCCGACATTGATCCGCACAGCGATTGCCAACAATTATTAACCAAGGCTGTTATTGAAACCCCACCCGTTGTTTTACGTGATGGCGGTGTGTTGCGTGATGGCTATGACAAAGAACTCGATGCACTGCGTCACACCAGTGACGATGCTGAACAATACTTATTAGATTTAGAAAAACGCGAGCAACAACGCACGGGGATCGCCACATTAAAGGTCGGTTACAACCGCGTGCATGGTTACTTTATTGAACTGGGTCGCGGTCATGCAGATAAAGTCCCCGCCGATTATCAGCGCCGCCAAACACTTAAAGCCAGTGAGCGTTACATCATTCCCGAACTCAAAGCCTTTGAAGATACTGTCCTGAGCAGTCGAGAACGATCATTAGCACGTGAGAAAAAGCTTTATGCTGAGCTCATTGAACGTATTGCCGAAGAACTTGAACCACTGCAAACCACCATCAATGCAGTAGCCATGCTGGATGTATTGCAAAATCTGGCTGAACGCTCTGAATCACTTAACTTCTGCCCACCGGAACTGAACACCGATAATGTCATTGATATTCGTGGTG
>CAZIWG010000154.1:0-1654 GCA_964542925.1 uncultured Granulosicoccaceae bacterium
ATCCTGTTTTTTGCTCCCATCGGTATTTTTAATCGGCTCTGCGCCCAGTGGAATCACCTGTTTTACATCCGGGTGCATCATCGCGCCCTGAAGTGCGGTGTGATAATAGCGAGTCGGCTTGTCGGGATTATCTTTACTCGCTGTCAAACAACAATCGCAATGGATTGAGTACGATGTGTGATAGACCCGATGCTAACCGTTATTTAGCTTGCGTCCATTGAGCAAATTTTGTAACCCGGAAACAAATCAAATTGTTTAAGTTGCTTGCCTCGCTGTAATTGCTGAACAACGTTTTTATGCAGAGGCTGAAACTGTTGGCTATCTTGATTATCGAGAATATCTTTCATTGTATTGGAACTGGGGATTGTGTTCACATCAAAGAGCGCATGCATATTATTTTGGTGATACGTCTTTTTCATCTCAATTTGAAACTGAAGCAGTGAGGGCTGTTGAAAATACATGCAAGCTAGACCACTCATTACTGCATCATGAACCGTGTGCTCAGTACTTTTTTCACGTCGGGGATCGAGCCAAGATCGAACGCTACCTGAGATCATTTTTCGCAGGGCAGTGAAGCTGAGGTGTTTTTTTGTTTTCATGACCGGTCTCTCAAGTGGAAAGTCATGAATCATACCTTGTCAATGCTTCAGTTTTCGACTTTGCGAAAATTATTTTTTTAGATGACGCTAAGCCATTGTTTTTATTGAAGGCGTTTTTTGGCAGATAATTGCTCGTGCGTGGGCGGTGAGTGCCACAATATAATTTCTTTTTAGTTTGGTATCAGGAATTTTAATGGAGCTGTCTTTTTCGTATTCACGGATAAGTTGAGTGGCTTGTAAACCATCCATGATTGGCATTTGGCAGTCCATCAGAATCATATCGTAAGCCTGCTTTTGTAATGCATTAAGGGCTTCTTGGCCGTTGTTTGCTACATCACATTGGCAGCCTAGGGCCTGTAAAATATTAATGGCGACCAACTGATTGATTTTGGTGTCTTCAACTAGCAGTACCTTGTTGGGGTAATGAGTGGCTGAGCACAGAGCTCTGGGTGTTTTTATTTCACTCATTTCATTATCGACTAGTATATTGTATAAGTCGCGTTCTTTAAACGGTTTATAAAGTTGTTCAGTAATACCAAATGGTTGAAGGGTTTTTTTTGTGAGAGCAATGGCTATTGGTGTTAAGGCAATGAATTTGGTCGTTTGGTTTTGGCATTGATTGATTAAGGGTAAGAGTACTTTCTGAAAGGATGATGTTAAATAGCTACTATCAATGAAGATAAACCGACGTTCTTGTGACTCGCTATCATAGGGCATGAGTTCATCTTGGAGTTCGTTGAACGTTGAGGGGCAGTTCATGCTTTTGACATAAGGTGCAAGTCTGGTGATCAAGTAGGACTTATGAAGTGGATTGTCTTCCAGCAATAAAATATGCAGATTTTTGAGTTTTTCTTTATAGATATCTCTTCTTTTTTCAGCAGAGGGAGCCGCCAGTATGAAGGATAATTGAAATGTGGTGCCTTGGCCTAGGGTACTCTGGACTGATATTTCTCCTCCCATTATTTCGACAAGTTGTTTGCATATGGCAATGCCTAAGCCTGTGCCGCCATATTGTCGAGTTGTCGAACTGTCCGCTTGGGTAAAAGCCTCGAAAA
>CAZIWG010000155.1:0-1645 GCA_964542925.1 uncultured Granulosicoccaceae bacterium
AGCAGCGGACTCTTAATCCGCGGGTCGGCGGTTCGAACCCGCCACGACCCACCATATTATACAATTAGAGGGTTGCGATATATCGCAGCCCTTTATTGTATCTGCTGGTGGTTGATTCCGTGTAAAACGCATGGAATTACTGTCACTTACGTGATGCGCTGAGAGTCTGTATAATGCCGGTTGATATGAATAGGCTAGCGTACTAAATAGTGAGTATTTTAGCTTTAACTTTTTGATAGTTCTCGATTTTATGGGGATGTGGTGAAATTGGTATACACGCCAGATTTAGGTTCTGGTGCCGCGAGGCGTGGGAGTTCGAGTCTCCCCATCCCCACCAATTATTTTATTTTAAGGATGTGAGCAATGCAGGTTTCTGTTGAAAAACGTGATGGTCTGGAACGACGTATGACGGTTGAGTTGCCAGAGGATGATTTTGAAAAAGCCGTACAAAATCGCCTTCAGCAAATTGCACGTACCGTTAAAATAGACGGTTTCCGTCCAGGCAAAGTGCCATTGAGCGTTGTTAAAAAACGTTTCTCAAATGATGCACGTAAAGAAGCATTGGAAGAAGCGGTTCAATCTAGCTTGTACCAAGCAATGAATCAGGAAAATCTTCGTCCTGCTGGCGCGCCACAGGTTGAGTTTTTACCATTAGAAGAAGGTAAAGGCCCCCAATACGCGGTTGTTTTTGAGATCATGCCGGAGCTGACATTGTCTGATATGAAGGCAGCTGAGGTTGAAACACCGGTGGTTGAGATTACCGATGCCAATATCGATGCAACCATCGATCGCATTCGTGAGCAGCGTAAAGAATGGAAAGAGGTTACCCGCAAGTCTAAGGATGACGACCAAGTGACGATTGATTTCGTTGGTAAGCTGGATGGTGTTGTATTCGACGGCGGAACAGGGACTGATGTGAAGGTTGTTCTTGGCGCGGGTCAGTTTATTCCTGATTTTGAAAAAGGTTTACAGGGTGTTAAAACAGCGGAAGAAAAAGTGATTGATGCCATTTTCCCAGAAGAATATGGTAATAAAGATCTTGCAGGCAAAGCGGTTCAGTTTGAAACGACCATTAAAGCTGTGAGTGAGCCTGTTTTACCCGATATTGATGAAGATTTTGCTAAAGCCTTAGGTGTTGAAGACGGCACGGTTGACAGTTTACGCGAGCAAGTGAAAGGCAATATGACACGTGAACTTGACCAAGTTATCAGTGAAATCACTAAAACTAACGTGATGGATGCAATTATTGCGCAACATAAGCTTGAATTACCTCAAGTCATGGTTAATGATGAAGTTAAGCGATTGGCTGAGCAAACCGCGCAGATGTTTGCACAGCAGGGTATGCCGCCCATGCCAGAAGGCACGGTGAATGATGATTTATACCGTGATCAAGCGGTTCGTCGTGTGTCATTGGGTTTAATTATGTCTGAAATCGTTAGCACTAATGAACTTGCGGCAACGCCCGATAAGGTACGTACTGCGGTTGAAGAAATTGCTGCACCGTACGAGCAGCCAGAAGAAATCATCAATTATTACTATGGTGACAAAAATCGCTTAAGCGAAATTGAGGCCATGGTATTGGAGCAAGGTGTTGTAGACTGGGTACTTGAACAGGCTAAAACCGTTGAAAAGAAAGAAGAATTTG
>CAZIWG010000156.1:0-1637 GCA_964542925.1 uncultured Granulosicoccaceae bacterium
CTCCTCACGGTGGATTGATCCCCCCACCCTGTCACCCAGCACTTTAACACGATGGCTTTATCTTCCAGTTTGTCTGAAGAAGGTTTGGTTATTGAGCCGACTTTGCTGGTTAAAAATGATGTGTTGGAAAAGAACTACTTTGATGAATTGATGAGGCACATGCGCAATAAACAGGAATCTACGGGGGATTTTATTGCGCAGATTGCCGCTAATCGGCGTGGTTTAATTCGGTTGCATGCATTGATAAGCAAAATGGGTTGTGATGAATACTTGCGCAGTCTCGGCTATTTGAATGATTATGCTTTCAAGTTAGCCTGTACTAGTCTGCAAGATATTGCTGATGGTGAATATTGTTTTGAAGATGTGCTCGATGATGATGGTCAAGGTCATAAAGATATCTTGATCAAAGTGAATATCGGTTTTAATAAAGGCGTAATCACGGTTGATTTTGCAGGAAGTGAGCATCAGGTCGCGGGCAATATTAATTGCCCCTTATCGGTAACGGCGGCAGCGGTATATTACGTATTTCGTTGTTTGATGCCAAAGCAAACACCGGCTTGTGCCGGTAGTTTTAAAAATATTCGACTTTTAGCGCCAGAAAACTCAGTTATTAATGCAAGTTTTCCTGCTGCAGTCGCCGCAGGCAATGTAGAAACCAGTACACGCATTGTTGATGTCATATTAGGTGCTTTAGCTAAAGCCATACCCAATCGAATTCCCGCTGCAAGCCATGGCAGTATGAATAATCTTGCAATGGGGCATGTGGGTGATAAACAAAATGCTGCATGGGACTACTATGAAACGATTGGAGGCGGTATGGGGGCGAGCGCTGTAAGTGACGGGCTGGATGCTACGCAGACGCATATGACTAACACGTTGAATACTCCCATTGAGTCATTAGAGATGAAATATCCTATACGTGTTTCTAAATACCAAATATGCCGAGGTTCGGCCGGAGTAGGTAATCATCATGGCGGAGAAGGTCTTATTCGTGAGTATGAATTTTTAGCGCCAACGCAGGTGACTATTTTATCTGAAAGAAGACGTCATCAACCATGGGGGTTAGCTGGTGGTGGCAAAGCGAAAGCAGGTGTGAACCAGTTAAATCAAAAAATACTGCCATCTAAGCACACGATTAATGTGCAACAAGGCGATGTGATTCGTATAACATCAGCCGGTGGCGGCGGGTATGGCTGCGCCAAGTAAAAAATTTTAAATCTTAAGTCTTGTTATTGGTAAATATTAAATAAATATGTGTGGAATTTGTGGTGAATTGAGGTTTGATGCTTTAGCTCCTGAGCTGTCAGTTATCGAACGCATGAAAGAAAAATTACAGAAGCGAGGGCCTGATTCTGAAGGTTCTTACCTTAATGCGCCGGTTGCCTTTGGGCATCGCCGCTTGTCCATTATTGATTTATCAGACAAAGCGGCGCAACCCATGCGTGATGATGCAGTCGGGGTATCACTTGTTTTTAACGGTACGATTTATAACTACCCAGACTTGCGAAAACAACTACAGGGCTTGGGGCATAAATTTAAATCAAGCGGTGACACCGAAGTTATCCTGCGCTCCTATATAGAGTGGGGTGAAGATTGTATTCAACGGTTGCAGGGTATGTTTGCTATCGGTATTTGGG
>CAZIWG010000157.1:0-1586 GCA_964542925.1 uncultured Granulosicoccaceae bacterium
GCTTTGACCGCCGGTGGTATTGGCCTGGTGACACTGGGCATGATGGCGCGAGTGCAGTCACTGATATTCCCGCAGGACCGCGGGGTGTCTATAATTATGGTCCTGGAGATCCGAGCGCCGTGAAAGAGTATCAGAATGCAGCTGTCGGTTTAATGCATGCGGAACGTCAGCGAACTTTTTGGCACCGGCTTGCCCTCTATGTTAATCGTAGCAGAGTTGCACGTTGTCATGGATGTGCTGCATTTGCAGCTCTAAATATAAGGCTGGTGGCAGATAATCATCATATGAATGTTTTTATTGCAGGATTGCCGGAGTTCGATCACCATATTTTATTTGTAACTGATGTTGCTACCGTTTCTGCCGGCGATACTATAAATGATGTTACTCAGTTTCCATATCATAACTCTCTAGTTGTTGACATATGGCAATATCATCTTAACAGACAGCAGACGGGAAAACTTAACTTGGGAATGTTAGCAGAATACACACAGGCCCATATGTATACCGCCAAACATCATACTGTCAAAATTTATGTTCAGTACTGAAACCTTTAAAGGGTTGCTATTGTAAATTATTTTTTTACTCAGTATTGCTTCAACACTTGACTTATTTATCAGCCGGCAATACGTTCAAATGTTAAGTTTGTAACGTAGATAGAATTATACCGATTCTATTTTCTGCGCTTGATAATGATTAGCTAATGTAGCTTGAAGAAATCGAGCGGGGTACTAGGGCCTGTTGACGTTTCACACCAGGCTATTGAAATAAATAGGCAAACTCGTATCGTTTGTTTTGCGAAAACAACAAAACGAGTTTGCCATGCCCCGATTAATGCTCAGCGACGAGCACTGGTTGAAGCTGCGCACCATCATGCGTGCGGAAAATATCTATGACAAGCCAAAACATCGACTGATTGTTGAAGGAATCTTCTATCGACTGCGTGTTGGCTGCCCCTGGCGAGATTTACCCGATTATTTTGGCCCATGGAATACGGTGTACAAACGCTTCAACGATTGGTCATCCAAAGATAAACTGATGAAGATATTTCAATCGCTGGTGAATGAACCTGATTTGGAATGGGCGTTTATTGACGGCAGCATCGTAAAAGCCCACCAACACAGTGCCGGTGCTGCGAGCGCAGCAGATCAGGGCATTGGGGATAGCCGAGGGGGCAAAACCACAAAAATCCACATGGCGGTTGATGCGTTTGGGTTACCGGTTTTGTTTATGCTCACCGGTGGCCAGGTTCACGATTGCAAGGCGGCCCCGGTGTTGGTAGAGGCGTTACCGCGAAGTGAATATGTCATTGCGGACAAGGGTTATGATAGCGAGGCCTTGCGCACTCAAATTAAAGAAAAGCGATCAATTCCTGTTATTCCGAGGAAAAGCAATTCAACGGTTGGCAATGATGATATGGACTGGTGCTTGTACAAGTATCGGCATTTGGTTGAAAATGTCTTTGCGCGCCTTAAGCATTTCCGGTCAATTGCGACGAGATATGACAAATTAAAACGAAATTATCAGAGCATGTTGGCACTCGCTTGCAGCTTTCTTTGGTTACCAATGTGAAACGTCAACAGGCCCTA
>CAZIWG010000158.1:0-1560 GCA_964542925.1 uncultured Granulosicoccaceae bacterium
TGGTTGATGATTTCATCAAGCGTAAGCATGGTGCCATGGTTGAATATCCTTTTGCAGAATTGGAAGTAGTACTTGCTCCGACTTATGGTCTCATCGTCTATCAAGAACAGGTGATGCAGATCTCCCAGATCATCGGTAACTATTCTCTGGGTGGTGCTGATTTACTACGACGTGCGATGGGTAAAAAGAAAGCCGAGGAGATGGCAAAACAACGTAGCATATTTATGTCGGGTGCAAGTGAGTTAGGTTTTGATGAAAAGAAAGCCGGTGACTTATTTGATTTGATGGAAAAATTTGCCGGTTATGGGTTCAATAAATCCCATTCAGCTGCCTATGCCTTGGTTTCATATCAAACCGCATGGTTAAAAGCGCATTATCCTGCCGCATTCATGGCGGCAGTATTATCTTCAGATATGGACAATACCGACAAGGTTGTGACCTTGATTGATGAATGTCGCACCATGAAATTAAAAGTATTACCACCGAATGTGAATACCTGTGACTACATGTTCAAGTCAAACGGTGAAGATGAAGTATTTTATGGCCTCGGTGCAATTAAAGGTGTCGGCGAAGGTGCGTTAGAAAGTGTGATTATTGAACGAACTGAAAATGGTTTGTTTAGTGATATTTTTGATTTCTGCCGACGCATTGATTCACGTAAATTAAACCGCCGTGTTTTAGAGGCGTTAATTCGTGCAGGTGCTTTGGATGGATTAGGACCTAATCGCGCAACCTTAATTGCATCGTTAGGCTTGGCATTAAAAAGTGCAGATCAATATCTTAAAGATCAAGCACGTGGTCAGGATGACATGTTTGGTGGAGCAGTTGAGCATGATCAAGTTGTTGCATTTGATGAACAAGAAGACTGGACTGAAAAAGAACGCCTTGAAGCAGAAAAGGAAACACTGGGTCTTTATTTAACAGGGCATCCAATTACCCAATATGAAAAAGAATTGAGTCGTTTTATTACAACTCGATTAGCCGATGTTCAGCCATCTCGTAACAAACAAGAACAAACTGTAGCGGGCTTAGTAGTTGCTTTGCAAACACGAAATACCAAGAGCGGTGGGCGGATTGGTTTCTTAACACTCGATGATCGCAGTGGTCGATTAGAAGTCGCAGCATTTACCGATGTCTATGCGCAGTTTCAGCATCTGATTGGCAAAGATCGCTTACTTGTCATTAAAGGTCCGGTGGCAGAAGATGACTACAGTGGTGGATTGAGGCTTCGAGCAACCCAGATTTATGATATTGACCAAGCAAGAGAAAATTATTCACGGCAGCTGGTTATTCGCATCCCCGCAGACAAGGCAGGCAATGGCTTTGTTGAGTCTTTGGAACGGGTATTAACCCCCTTTAAAAATGGTCAATGCCCTGTATGTATAGATTATCAGCGCGCCGATTTATCAACTCGACTGCTTTTGGGTGAAGAGTGGCGCATTCACCCAACGGATGAATTGTTGCTTCAGCTACGCAAATTAGCAGGCAACGAGCAGGTCGAGCTCCTTTATTAAGCACTGCGTATTTTGCCCTTTACGCTTAGATACGGTATTTTATAGT
>CAZIWG010000159.1:0-1513 GCA_964542925.1 uncultured Granulosicoccaceae bacterium
GTTTTGCGCAATCAGGATTATCACGTAAGGCTTGCATTCTGTAGCTCACTTCAGACCATGTTTGCTGCAAGTTAGCACGACTGCCTGAATAGATTTCATCACCTTGATAGGTAATATTTAATTGCTGTTGCTTGTCCAGCGTCCAGCCTATTAAATGAGTACATTGTTCTAATCCCGCATCATTCAAGAAATCGATAACATCATCTGCATCAGATTGTTTAACCTGAATAACCGCACCTAATTCTTCATTGAATAAAGCCGCTAAAACATCACTATTTTCTGTAGCCAATGTATCCAGTTCAATTTCCGCACCTATACGCCCGGCAAAAATCATTTCTGCAATACAGGCCAATAAACCCCCATCTGAACGGTCATGATAAGCTAGCAATTTATCTTGACTATTTAAGCTTTGAATAGAATCAAAGAAAGTTCTAAATAAAGCTACGTCGTCTAAATCAGGGGCTTCATTTCCTAACTGATTATAAGTTTGAGCTAAAACCGAAGCCCCCAGTCTGTTTTTACCTGCACCTAAATCAAGCAGAATCAATACACTATCCTGATCTTTCAACTGCGGCGTTAAGGTTTTACTGACATCTACAACAGGCGCAAAAGAAGTAATGATTAATGATAACGGCGAAGTCATGGTTTTATCTTGTCCGTTTTCATTCCATACCGTTTTCATTGATAAAGAATCTTTCCCGACAGGTATCGCTATACCCAGTTCAGGACAAATCTCCATGCCGACTGTTTTAACCGTATCAAACAAAGCGGTATCTTCACTATCACTCCCGCAAGCGGCCATCCAGTTAGCAGAAATTTTAACCTTATTTAAAGACTCAATCGGTGCGGCTGCCAGATTGGTTAATGACTCAGCAATTGCCATCCGGCCCGATGCTGGCGCATTAATAATAGCCAGAGGCGTTCTTTCTCCCATCGCCATGGCTTCACCCGTAAAAGCATGAAAACCAGACACAGTGACAGCAACATCAGCCACAGGGACTTGCCAGGGGCCTACCATTTGGTCACGTGCAACCAAACCTGTCACCGAGCGGTCACCAATATGAATCAGGAAGCTTTTATCAGCCACTGCCGGAAAAGCTAAAACACGGCCTACCGCCTCGGATAGTTTAATATTACCAGTATCCAGTTGTTTTAAATCACGCGAGATATGCTTAACATCTTTATGTATTTTTGGAGACTTGCCAAATAACACAGACATCGGAATATCAACAGGCGTGCCCTCTAACCATTCATCACTTAAGCTTAAATGTTCTTCGTCAGTTGCCTCACCAATCACGGCATATAAACAATGTTCCCGTTCACAAAATGATTTAAACAAATCTAATGAATCTGGGCTGATGGCTACCACATAACGTTCTTGTGCTTCATTGCACCATATTTGCATGGGAGACATGCCTTTATCGGCATTATTGACTTTGCGTAATTCAAACCTCCCCCCTTTATCACAATCATGAATGATTTCCGGTACCGCATTGGACAAACCTCCGGCACC
>CAZIWG010000160.1:0-1507 GCA_964542925.1 uncultured Granulosicoccaceae bacterium
GTAAAGCGCAATTTACGACCGAGCGCATTGAAGCCCTGCGATTTGATAAAACACTACGCGAACCCATGCAATGGATTGTTCAACAATGGGGCGAAACTGTTTATAAGCCTGGCACATTGACTGAAAACGAAAAAGCGATTCTGGCCTGGTGTGAAGACAATGAGCTGGAGCTCAATGCAAAGAACCGCAAAAAGCTACTCAACATTAAAACGTGGCTAAAGCATCAAAATCTGGTGCAAGTGGCAGAGCTGTTAATGAACGAGCTGGGTTGCGATGAAACCAGCGATTACAACCAATTCAAGACTCAGGTCGATAAGGCACTTAAACAGAAGAAAATCAAACTGTCCGCAGGCGATAAAAACGCCATCCTGAATGCCGTGAGTTGGTATGATGAAAAGGCGGAAAAAGTTATCAAGAAAACAGTCAAGCTCAAGCAGGACAAACTGGATGAGTTACTGGACCATCTTGACTGTAGTATTGAAGAGCTACCTGATTACGGCTACTACCCGACTAATTCCACAGCGGGGCAACGCAATGAATTCGTCACCTATGAATCCAGCAGTGACCTGCGTGACAGTGAATCGGTGCCGCTTAATGACGAGATTCACCGCTACTTCCTGGCTGAAGTAAAGCCCCATGTAGAGGAAGCCTGGATTAATCTCGACTCAACCAAAATCGGCTATGAGATCAGTTTTAATAAATACTTCTATAAACACAAACCACTACGCAGTATGGACGAAGTGGCCAGAGATATTGTTGCCCTGGAGCAGCAGGCAGAAGGGTTGATAGCGGATATTTTGGGCATCGACGTGAAAGAAGTGGCTGGGGTGGATAATGACTAAGCCTTTTCCCACTATGCCACGACATGAGGCTTATAAGGATTCTGGTGTGGAGTGGATAGAAGATATTCCTGAACAATGGAGAATCTTTCGGTTTCGTTATATGTTCACTTTTAGCAAGGGTCTAAATATAACAAAAGAGAACTTACAGAAAACCGGAATACCCTGCGTTAACTATGGTGAAGTCCATTCTAAATATGGCTTTGAAGTAGATCCATATAAACACCCATTGAAATGCGTAGGTAATGAATATCTTGTTTCAAATTCAAAATCGCTTTTGTCAGTGGGTGACTTTATATTTGCTGACACATCAGAGGATATCGAAGGCTCAGGTAATTTTACCCAATTAGTTCGCGATGAAACCGTGTTTGCCGGTTATCACACAGTAATTGCCAGACCAATCGGAGATAATAATTGCCGATACTTGGCATATATTATCGATTCGACCTCTTTCAGAAATCAAATTAGGAAAGCAGTCAAAGGCGTAAAAGTATTTAGCATCACTAAAACAATTCTAAAAGATACATGTATATGGTTACCGAACCATTTGGAACAAACCGCCATAGCCAATTTCCTCGATCAAAAAACCACCCAAATTGATCAGGCGATTGCAATTAAAGAAAAACAAATCACCCTGCTCAAAGAGCGAAAACAAATCCTGATTCAAA